>MWEH01000085.1 GCA_002070965.1 Firmicutes bacterium ADurb.Bin080
AACTGTTACTCTACAACATCCACACATTCCAGTACCATCAACCATTACGCTATTCATGGATACTATCGTCTTAACATCATAGTCCTTGCTTACCTTGCATACTGCTTCCATCATTGGAAGGGGCCCTACTGCAAGTATTGCATCAAATTTCTCGCTTTCTAATAATTCCCTTACTTTATTTGTCACAAAACCCTTCTCTCCATATGATCCATCATCAGTCATAGGATAAAACCTTTCACTGTGATTTCTCATTTCCTCTTCATACAATAACAGATCCCTGTTTCTTGCCCCCATTACTGTCACTGGAGACTTGCCTATCCGGTGAAGGAGTTTTGCCTGGGGATATATAACGGCTCCACCTATTCCTCCCCCCACTAACATCACTTTGTCATATTCGGTAAGGTCGGTAGCATTGCCTAGTGGTCCAACAAAATCCTCAATACTATCTCCAGCCCCTAAAAGTGCAAGTTTTGCTGTTGTAGCCCCAATTGTCTGTACTAAAATAGTGATAGTGCCTAGCACCTTATTCATATCACAAATAGTAAACGGAACTCTTTCTCCCTCTTTATCCACCCTTAAAATGATGAATTGACCGGGCTTAGCATTTTTTGCGACAAGCGGAGCATGTATTACATACTCATTTATGTCTTTTGCAAGTTCTCTTTTGGCAAGAATTTTATACATATATTTCTCCCGATTTCTTTTTATAAATTATACATTTACATACTGCTTTTATCAAGGTAATGGAGTTACAGTGCATTCGGTAAGTCTTTGACCAGATTTTTATCTCACCTAAAGATTACCTTTGATAGTAACATCCTTGTGATTCTTTTTCTTTGAAGATTCATAATAATTTCTCCTATTTTGTATTCTTGTTTATTAGTCGTCTTGTGTTCCATAAATATATTCGGGACTGGCTGTTTTGATAAAGTCCAATTTATTTAATTCATTTATTGCTAAAATAACCTGGTCTTTGCCTTTTGTTTTTAAAAAAATAACCAATATTTGATGAAAGTTCGGGTTTTCATTTTTCGGGGCCAAGAAGCTATAATGCAGACTCTCCGCATTGTCAAGCCCAAAGGTTTCCACATCTAATTCGGGATATGTCGTTGTTTTTTTCATAATAACAACAACTCTATCATCCTCAAAATCATCATCAATTGAACCCGTCCAATATTCTTTGAGTTCTGTCAAATCGAATTGATTCGATATTCCATCCACTGTTACTTCCTCCTTATAGTCGGCAAGACTGACGTTCTCGCATCCAGCCAATCCAAAAACGCCGAGTGCCATTACCTTCGCTATTAGAAAACTACTAATTTTTTCCACATGAGAAACCTCCTTTTTGTGGTTGCACTGCCCTTAAATATAGTAGCTTGCCTTGCAATGTGGTAACTTTTGCTGTGCAAAAAGAAATAAACAAACTTACTAATAGTACCATTAACACGATTTGACTCAATTTTCTCAGTTTAATTCTCATCTATAAAAATCTTTGTTGTATTTGCCTCTATATACATTCTTTTTGCTTGATTTCCATCTTCACAGACATAGAAAAATGCTCCTCCATACGCTTTTAAGGTGTCATTTGTTAATACATCAAAAATAAAGGTCCGCTGAATTGTGCAATTTGCTTCCAATGTTATCCTTGGACGTTCAATAACAGCAATATCTTCAAATCCCCATTCACTATTTTCCGGTACAACCTCAACTACAAGGATGTCCTCTTTACTTGTAAGTCCTCTGTTAGCAAGCCAATCAGGTATTTCAATCAACACTTCCTGCTCGCTAAAACTTCTAAATGTCACATTTATTGTGATTTTGTCCCCAATTCTAGCTGTTGTCTTGTCTACGGTCATTGAGACGCTGAAATCATCCAAGGTTATAACCTCCCACATATCAATTATGTTCTTCGCCACCTCGACCGCTGTGTCTACACTTTCCTTGTTTGTTGATGCTTCTATCGCCTGATTACCCTCTGTGAGCGCTTTACTAGTCGCAGTCCAACCCTCCTCGCTGTAGTTATCTTGCCCCTTTTCAGCTACATAAAAATCAAGAGCCTCTTTTGCTACAGTTTTATATTCCGAAAGTTCTCTGTTCGGGTCACATGCAACCAATGGTAAAAATACTAAAAATAGCAGTAATACACCTAGTATTTTTCTCAACACACTCTCACCTCAAATTCTCTTCAGTATATCGGACTTATTTCCGATAAAATTCATCAAATTAATAATAATTCAAGAAAGTATTTTTTTAAACTCCCTCTATTATTAAATTCCACCATACGGTCAAAAGATCCTTTATTTTCCGTACCATAAACGTGACAAACCTCTTGTTTTTTAAAAACCCACTGCCACCTAACATATACCATTACATTCTTTTCATGTCAATATCAGTCACACGTGCTGGAGTCAAGCTCAGCTCAATTATCTATTAACATGGTTATATCGTTATCTGCCCATGCCCTACCCAAAACACAATAATTTTTCGTAAAAAGTAAAATACACTTTATTTTTAACGAGTTTTGGGCTTAAATTTACCAGTTGTACCAAATAAACACATAAGTTTAAACCCTCATTTAATTAGGAGAAAATATAAACAAATTAAAAACAATTGGGCAGATTTCTCTATCTGCCAAAAAAAAGGTCTGATACATAGATATCCCCCGTAAGGGATAAAACCTAATCAAACATTCAAAAAAACTCAACCAAAAGTTAGTAGCCCATAGGTGAGGTTTTTTCTTTTTAATTTTTACTTTATAAATCTCAATAAAAAATCAGCAACACCAATGATGATAAATCCTTTTGAATCTATTGTTTCCTCTAATGGTTTATTAACAACTATTATTTTCTGAAAAGAATCATTTAATTCACGAAATGGTCTCATCTCTCTTCTTCTTGTTTCAGGTGATGATAGGTTTTCGCTAATCTGAATATAATATTTTTTATTTCCTTTCTTTGCAATGAAATCTATTTCATAAGTATTTCTGATACTCTTGCCGTTCCTATCTTTTTCATATTTTTCAAAAGCCCCAACATTAACAGTATAACCATTGTAAATCAATTCATTGTATACCATGTTTTCAAGCATTTGTCCTTCATCTTCATAAGCAAAATTAAGCCTTGCATTTCTTAATCCATTATCGACAAAATAATACTTTCTAAGAGCTCCAATTTCTCTATTTCCTTTAACGTCAAATCTTGTAGCTTCTTTAAGAATAAACGCATCTATAAAGTAATCTATATATTGTCTAATAGTATCTTTATCTATTTGTTCTTTTGTGACGCTTTTATATGTATTCGAAATCTTTTGAGAATTGAACAATTGTCCTGTCCCTTCACTAATAATATTGCATAATGAATCCAAAGCATCACTTTTTCTCAATTTATTATGTTCAATAATATCTTTAAAATATGTTGTTTCAAACAGGCTCTTTAAATATTCTTTTTTCTCCTCACTATTCTTTAAAACTGCAAGTGGCATACCGCCATATCTCATATACTCGAAAATAGTGTCAGATGATGAATCATTTTTATATTTACTGAATTCTTCAAACGACAAAGGTGAAAGCGATATATTGCTTGCTTTATCCCTAAATTCAGTTATGACATCGGTTGATAACATTTTTGAATTTGATCCTGTTGCATATAAATCAATATATTTCTCTCTAGAGAGCCCTAAGACAACCTCAACGAAAGAAATAACATCCTTGTCATTATTTTTCGCAATTACATATTTTCCTTCGGTATAAAGAGGATTAACTATTGTTGAAACCAATTGGATTTCATCAATAAACACAAAATTCATGGTATTTACATCGCACTTTTCCCTAATGCATTTATCTAATTCAATAGGGTTGCGATATCTAACATTTCTTAAATCATCAAGTTCAATAATTATTATGTTTTTTTCTTGAATTCCCTTCTCTAACAAATATTTAATATATATTTCTTTTAATAAATAAGATTTTCCACATCTTCTAACACCTGTTATTATTTTTGGGAACCCATTTTCTTTCGCGGAGATTAACTTAGATAAATATAATTTTCTTTCAATCATGTTTTATCCCCTTTTTCATAGAATTCTATGTTTTCTTCGATTAAATTATAATACTATTGGTTACAGCTTACAATAGTTTATTCGATTTTTTCATAGAATTCTATGTTTTTCTCGATTAAACATGAATTCTAATACACAATTGCTTATATACAATAATTAATCCCTAATAGGTTTGATTCTTTTGTTGTCAGTTCTCAAAGTAAGTGCAACAGTAATTCGAGGATTTAGTTACTTAGTGTAAGTGCAACACAGAGAGATGAAAAAACGATGATACTGTTAATGGAAGGAAGGATAAAAGAGGCAATTTCAGTGTTAAAAAGAGCAAAAAAGCGCATGAAAAGGTAACGCCAGGAAAAGGCGTTTCAAAGTAAGTGCAACTCAGATTTAGTCTCGATGGCT
>MWEH01000086.1 GCA_002070965.1 Firmicutes bacterium ADurb.Bin080
TCCTCCTAATTACTTCCCTCTCTAACTCCCTTTCCTCTTTATGCAATTGTGTAACAAATGTATTGTAATCCTACAAATAAGAAGGCTTTTTAAAAGGTACGTGCATTGACTTTATATGCCCTCAATAGTATAATCAAATAAGTTTAATTGGAGAAATTTTATTACTTCGGGGGAGCATATGCAACTTGGTTTCGATAATGATAAATATGTGGAAATGCAGACTTCCAGAATTCTCGAGAGAATCGGGAATTATAATAAACTCTATTTAGAGTTTGGGGGTAAGCTCTTCGATGACTTACATGCATCCCGTGTTCTTCCCGGATTTGATGCAAATGTAAAAACTAAGATATTACAAAAACTTAAAGATAAAGCCGAGATAATTTTTTGTATCGGAGCTCCTGCTATTGAAAAAAATAAGATTAGAGCAGATTTTGGGATTACCTACGGAAATGAACTGATTAGATTGATGAAGCATTTGCGTGCTATTGGACTCAAGGTAAATAGTGTAGTAATTACCCAGTACACCGGGCAACCATCTGTAACGATATATAAGAATCAACTGGAACAGATGGGAGAAAAGGTTCATGTCCATACTTTTACCGAAGGATATCCAAATGATATAGACACAATAGTGTCCGATAAAGGATATGGAGCAAACACATTTATAGAAACAACAAAACCTCTTGTAATCGTTAATGCCCCCGGCCCGAACAGTGGAAAACTAGCAACATGCTTGTCTCAGATATATCACGAGTATAAAAGAGGAGTAATGGCAGGGTACGCAAAATACGAAACCTTTCCAGTTTGGAATCTTCCGTTAAAGCATCCAATTAACGTTGCATATGAAGCTGCAACCGCAGATATAGCCGATAGAAATATGATAGATTATTTCCATTTGGAGGCATATGGTTTGAGTGCAGTAAATTACAACAGAGATGTGGAGTGTTTCCCAGTAGTTAGGGACATTTTGAAAAAGATAATGGGATCTGAGTGTTACAAATCCCCCACAGATATGGGAGTAAACATGGTAGGATATGCCATTACCGACGATAAGATTGTGCAAGAAGCTGCCAAACAAGAGATTATCAGGAGATATTTTAAGACATACAACGAATATAAGATGGGAAGGGTTAATAAGGATACTGCTTTAAGGGTGGAAGTCCTGATGAACAACATGGGAGCCAAACCCGGGGACAGAAAGGTATCTGTAGTAGCTAACTTACGCGCTAGCGAGGTTAAAGGGCCGGTGGTTGCACTAGAACTTCCAAACGGGAAAATTCTTACGGGGAGAGGAAAAGAGACAGTTAATGCCTCAGCCGCGGTTATAATGAACTCTATTAAAGAACTTGCAGGGATTGATGACTCAGTTAAACTTCTTTCCCCCATATCAATAGATACAATTCAAAAGCTTAAAAAAGATACATTAGGGCTTGGAATTACTAAATTAAATGTCCAAGAGGCTCTAATAGCCCTAGCTTTTTCAGCAGCCTCCACACCAGTCGCAGGAAAAGCGCTTGCAAAACTCAATGAATTAAGAGGTTGCGAGGCCCATTCAACTGTGATGTTAACCGAAAATGAGATTCAAATGTTTAATAGGATTGGGGTAAACATTACATGCGAGTCTGAATTTGAAATATAGAATCAAAAATATGCATAAATAAACAGAGTTTTGTAGAAGCAAAATAAAAGTTTTAGAAAATTAATAGACTCGATAACTAAATTTGCATACAAGTTAAATAAGCAGATTAGACAATAAATAGTCCCGAAGGAAATTTCGGGATTTTTATATAAAAAAAGGACAATCTTTCGATTGCCCTAAAAAATAAATAATATAAAGACTGGTTATTTTCTGAATTCGGCAGTATCGATTTCTTTTCCGGTCTTTCTGCTTTCCTCGGCAGCGAAAGCATTCATGTGAGACTCAATGGTTTCAGACATTAAAGATACTCTGGAAGTGAGTTCGCCCGTTTGCAGCAGCTTAAGAAAATCACGGGTTATTCCTGCATCTCCGGACATATGACCGATAGACTCAAGGATTCCAAAGCTATATTTCTTTTTCTTGCCGGCAAATACATTAACTTTAAACTTTCCACCTTCGCCGATAATTTCTCCCTTGGTTCCGCAGATTCTGGTGTGACGGAAGCATTTATTAGTATGAGCAGTCATGGTAAGGGTGGCGTTTATGTCGTTTTCCAATTTTAAACTTACAACCTGATTCTCGATAACATCATTGTCACACTTGTATACGCATCGTCCAAATCTTGAGGTTTTAAGAATTTCTCTGAACTCTTTCATTGAAGTACCTGGTTTTTCACAGATAATTCTCTTATGCATAATCATATAAGGGAAAGAGTGAAGGGTGGGGCGAAGGTAAATTTTATTGACGTGATAGGGGCAAGTTGCGCTTTCAGGACATCCGGAAAGGCAGTGTGAGGGTGCTCCCGCCGGGGCATTTTCGGGAAGAAAAGCTTTTCTTGAACCCACGCTATATACCTTTAAAGCTTTTTTGCCAGTCAGATAATATATCATATCCAGATCATGACAGCATTTAGCAAGGATAGAAGGACCGGTTTCAGATTCCTTTCTCCAGTTGCCTCTTACATAGCTGTGTGCAAAATGGAAGTATCCCACATTTTCAACAAGATTTAGGTTGGTTACCTCCCCAATCATTCCGCTATCGATTACTTTTTTAATTGTGTCGTAGTATTGAGTGTACCTAAGAACATGGCATACAACCATATGTAGATTTTTCTCTCTTGCAAGTTTATCCAGTTCTTCACACTGTTCTTTTATAGGAGAAACAGGTTTTTCACAGAGAATATGATAACCCAGTTCAAGAGCTTGCTTCGCATGGCCGTAATGATCTCTGTCCTGGGTTGCAATAATCATCGCGTCGGCAATTTTTCCCTGAGCGAAGAAATCCTTTTCATCTGAAAAAGCTTTATCTGAAGAAACCTTTAAAGTATTTGCTCCTGTTTTTAAAAGTTCCGGTTTTTTTTCGCAAACTGATACTATTTGAGCCCCTTGCTTAAGGAAATGTTTTGCGTACATAAACCCACGATTACCAAGACCAATAACGGCAATTGTTACCATAATTCCATCCTCCCTTCTGTTTATCAAATAAAATCAATATATCGGATAATATTTACTGTGCCTGTAGAAGATATAATATATCAACTGTTAATAGGTGTCAATTTATAGGCAGGGCAAAGAGCAACCGGGGAAAAATAGGAATATTTTATAGCAAAAGAAACTTGATTTTTTTTTGCTTGGGTACAGTTATGATTATTAGAGATATTTTATCGTAAAAGAGACTTGAAAATTTTTTTGCTTGTGTACTGTTCTTATTCTTTTCGAAAAGAGAAGAATATTTTATTTCCTCCTCTCTTCATTTACACCGGATATTCTATTTGTTATAATTCTTCATATGGAAATTTCATTCGATAAGAAGAAGAGGATTGGGATTGGGGTTTCTGGAGGCGCCGATAGCATGGTGCTTTTAGACCTTCTCGTAAAAGCCGGAGCCAAGGTAACGGCTATTAATGTCGAACACGGAATCAGAGGAGATGAATCCCTTTCGGATAGCAACTTTGTTAGAAACTATTGTGAGGATAGGAATATACCCTATCTTTCTTTTTCGGTTGATTCTATTAAAGTAGCTGGGGACGAAGGAATTTCCCTTGAACTCGCAGCAAGAAAACTAAGGTATGAGGTATTCGATAAACTTCTTTCCGAGGGACAGGTGGACTGTATCGCGCTTGCCCATCACCAGGATGATCAGGCAGAAACCGTTCTCATGAGGATTTTCAGAGGGACTGGTTTAAGAGGCCTTAGAGGGATAATCGACCGGGAGGGATACATCCATCCATTGTTACCTTTTTCCAAAGAGGAAATTATGGATTATGCCGGGGAACACGCCATATCTTTTGTTGAAGACTCTACGAATTACGACAGTTATTTTACTAGAAACTATATTCGAAAGGAAATTCTCCCGAGTATAGTGACAAGATATCCTGGAGTAAAAGACTCTATAGAAAGACTATCCGAAACAGCCTGCGAGTTAGAGGATTACCTAATGAGCGAAATAACCCCGTGTAAATATAACGAAGGGGATAAGAGTGGGATTCTTCCGGTCTCTGTTTTGAAAAGGCACCCGGCAATAGCAAAAAAATCTATTGTTGAATGTCTGAGAACGATGGGAGTTGACAAGGATATCGAGAAGAATCATCTCGAAAGCATAATTGCTCTTAAGGATTCGGAAAATAATTCGATAATAAATCTTCCTTTTGGAATAGATGCTCGAAAAGAGTACGATAAATTAACATTTACGCCCAGAGAAGAAAAACTGGAGTATCGCGCTCACTTCAATTCAAAATTCAGCTATTCATTTGCAGGCTATACCTATTCTTTTGTCGTTACCGATAAAATAGTGAATGGACTTACTTTTGACCAGGCTGCAATACCCAAGGATGCAGTAATACGAACCAGAAGGGATGGAGATAAATTCAGGAGATATGGTGGAAAACTTAAGACCCTTTCAGACTACTTCACAGATATTCGCCTCCCTGCCAGGATTCGCGACAAGGTTTTGGTTGTTGCAAAGGGAAGCAGAGTATATTTGGTCTTAGGTATAGAGATCTCCGAAGAAGTAAAGGTAACCGAGTTTACGAACAAGATAATGTTAGTCGACATACAAGAGTGGCATTAATTAACAAAATACGGCGCCAAGGATTATTCAATTTCCTATTGATAGACATTTTATGGAAACATAAGATGTTTTTTATTTTTAGGATGACTTATTAGGGTGTTATCTCCTTAAATACTTATTGGAATTTGGTAAAAACAAAGTGTCAGTTCTCAAAGTAAGTGCAACAGTAATTCGTGGATTTAGTTACTTAGTGTAAGTGCAACACAGAGAGATG
>MWEH01000087.1 GCA_002070965.1 Firmicutes bacterium ADurb.Bin080
TTCAAGCACCCGAAGAGGTTGACCAGGAGGTCAACCTTCCGGAAAAACGACATCCTCGTCGTTTAGTTGTAACACTGGTGCTTCGTTAGCGTTTGCCTTTCGGTAAAGAAACAAAAGTAAGAGGTGGGTTAACCAGGAGGTCAGCATTACGGTTTTAAATCATCCCACACCTATTAAAGTCCCTATAATCCTGTTCATCCCAGACCTATTAAAATCCCTTTAATCCTGTTCATCCCAGACCTATTAAAATCCCTTTAATCCTCTTCATCCCAGACCAATTATTTTCTCTTGCCCGAAATCATTACAAATCAGTAAATTAATATGGAAGTTGCATTTCTTGTATTAGAAACATAATTTTTCTATAATGGAGTAACATCCTCATACAGTAATGGTAGATTAGTTTCTCTGATTCTAAATTTTGTGCCGTGATTATGACCTGTTCTTGCATCAAAATCAATATAGATTAAGTTTTTCTCAAGAGCATTTATAAACTTATCCATAGAAAAATTACTCAGCATTTTTATATCATTATATTGCAGATACTCTTTTCCCTTCTCTTTTTTCACATCTACCAGAATGAAAAAACAATTGGTAAGTTTAGTCCTAATATGTGCTGCTAAATCACTAAAGCCCCAATAAGGTTCAGGATTAAGGTTACCAAGACCTATCCTTTGTTCAACTGTTTTTAACCAGTCCCTATGTTTTGGGTCAACCTTCGTAGCGTCAAATCTTATAATAATCTTTTCATTTTTTTTGTCCAATTCTACTGTGAATCCCCTATCACTATATCTTTTACAATATATTGTCTGTCTAAAACTTAATTCTGAATCTGGATATTTCTGTCCCGCTTCTTGATGCCTCCAACCATAGTAAGGTAATAATAAGTTGGATACAATTCCTGCTTTGCGTGGTGAAGGTTCATTATGGAGCAATGTAGTTAAAGAGGTTGAATTCCTTCTTTTAGTTTTTAGTTCCCATTCTCCCGCATTAGCAATGGCCAAGTTATTTTCTTTTATACCTAATAAATCTTCAAGAGTATTACCGATTGATCCTGCATTTCCAACTCTTAAATTTTCAACCCACCCTAAATTTCTAATGTCTTCTAAACTTGTTATCAAATTATCTTTTGTAACTACAAGCATAATATTATCCTCATTTTTCTATCTCGCTTGGAGGTTTCCAAAAATCAAGCAAATATTCAAAAGTTGTTCCCATAGTGATATAATTGCTGGGCCATCCAAAGATGCCAATATTATTAACTATATTGGTTCTGTCCCAGATAATGATATTGCGAAGTTCCAATCCTCTTCTTCTAAGCTCTTCGGTTAAGGATATATGTAAAGTAATTCTTTTATTTTCCCACCAGAAATCGGGAACATTGATAACACAATGTCCTTTATCTTTCATTAACGGTAATAAATTTTCAAAAATATCTCCCATAGCCAAAGTCCATTTTTCAGCTGAATAGGTTCCAAGGTCTCTTTCATCTTGGGAATATTGCTCAATTTTATTCAGCTGACCATTATCTCTGTCTCTTCTTGATTTATTCTTTCTTTCTCTATTCAATAAATTGGAATAGGGTGGAGAGGTGAAGATTAGTGTAATTGATTGTTTAGGAAGATATTGATTAATATTTCTGGCATCATCTTCAATAGGAATCTGTTGACAGCTATTGAAGGCATTCTGTTGAGTTAATCTGTTGTTGCAGATCTCAATATATTCTTTCTTCAAATCAAATCCTAAACAAGTCCTGTTTAAATCTTGCGCCGCAACCAAAGTTGTTCCACTGCCTACATAAGGATCAACAACAAGTTCACCCTCATGAGAAAATAAGCTGATAACTTTCTTGGCTAAGCTTATAGGAAATGTTGCAGGATGAATGTTTTTATCTCTTATATCCCTTTTTTCATAAATAAATTGCCATACACCCAGTTGAGATGTTAGCCATTCTTTTGCTGTCATACAATTTATATGACTGGATGGACAATTACATACTCTGCTATATCTGTTTTTTTTAAGCTCTTCTTTAAGAATATCGTTATTAGAGTTAGCCATATTTAATCAACCTATATGAAATATAATAATGTCATTTTAAAAAAGGACAAGCTGCGGTCAACATATTTTTCCATAACTCCAGATAAACTATAAGTTATCCTGTTTCAAATCCCTTTTTTACTATGCTGGCGTATCAAATATAATAATTCATACGCTGTAAGGATTTCCACTATATCTGAGATAGGTATGGATTTTTTTAAATAAACAAAATAACCAATAGACAGCAATTTTGGCAAGTTAACAAAAAACCGGATTTACTGCAAAATTTAGCATAACTTACAGAGGTTAAGATTTCATAATTAGAATTCGGCAATACGATGCCTAATTATAACTTCCAATTGAGATTACTACCTTATTTGAGCTAATTATTCAAGGTTTCTAATAAAGAGGAAAAAAGTAATCGGAGAAAAAATCCTCTTGAAAAAAAATGCTTGACACGACAATAATATTAAAAAGAATGAAATTATTAAAACCTGTTAAGGAGTAACAATGAAAAAATTACTGATTGTCATCGTCGCCCTTGCCCTAATTTTAATTCTTATGGGCTGTGCAAAGGGTCCGGAAAGTGTTGCCAAAAAATTTGTTTCTGCTTGGAAGAGCCAGGATGTGAAAACGATGGAAAAACTCTCCACCCCGGAAAGCAAAGAAATGCTTGGTATGTTCTCTATGTTTAAGGTGAAAGATGTTACCTTAGGTGAAACGAAGGTTACTGGAGACAGCGCTACCGTCAATGTTAAATATACTACTGAAGATGGAAAACAAGACGACTTTGATCTGAATATGGTTAAACGAGACGGTAAATGGTTGGTAGAGATTAAAGGAAAGTAATGTCCTTTAAAGACCTTACCCTATTAGGTCTTACCTCA
>MWEH01000088.1 GCA_002070965.1 Firmicutes bacterium ADurb.Bin080
TAATCAAAGAAAAGATTTCTTACATAAACTGTCTACTCAAATAATTAAAGACTATGATGTTATATGCTTGGAAACATTAAAGATAAATAATATGGTTAAGAATCATAACTTAGCAAAATCGATTAATGATGTTTCTTGGGGTGAGTTTGTTAGACAATTACAATATAAAGCTGCTTGGAATGATAAAATTGTTCTACAGATTGATTCGTATTTTGCAAGTAGTCAATTATGTAGCGTATGTGGGTATAAAAATGAAGGAGTTAAAAAGTTGTCTATCAGAAAATGGGAATGTCCTGAATGCCACACTATTCACGGAAGAGATGATAATGCAGCTATGAACATATTAAATGAGGGGCTTAGATTATTGAGTACTTAAAAAAGAATACTACTGTAGGGACTACAGGAAGTTACGCCTATGGAGATGGAGAATACGAAGTCTATGAAGTAGGAATCTCAACACTTTAGTGATGAGAAGTTCAATGGAGAATCACTTTGATTTGTAATCTTTGTCCAAATAGATGTAATGTCAACAGATTGGTAAGTTTAGGTATTTGCCTGTCTCCCGAGGATATGATTATTAACCGTATAGCCCCTCATTTTTTTGAAGAGCCCCCGATATCAGGGACAAAGGGAAGCGGGACAGTATTTTTCGGAGGGTGCACCATGAAATGCTCCTTCTGTCAAAACTACGAAATCAGTAAAAAACCTTCGGGAAAAGAGTTTTCTCCAAAGGAATTGGCAGGTAAGTTACAGGAGCTTGAAGGTCTAGGGGTACATAATATTAACTTTGTCACCCCTACTCATTATTCGCATAAAATACGGGAAACCTTGGATATGTATATGCCTAATATTCCGATTGTTTACAATACCTCGGGATATGAATTAGCAGAGGTTATCAGGAACATGGAAAAATATGTCGATATATATCTTCCCGACTTGAAATATGCATCAAGTGATCTCGCAAAGAAATATTCTGGAAGGTATGACTATCCTGAATTTGCAATAACAGCAATTGCCGAAATGGTTAAACAAAAGAAAAATACATATGATTTAAATGGACTAATGAAAACCGGGGTGATAATCAGGCACATGATTCTTCCGGGGAATTCTGGAGACAGTATTAATGTGCTTAAAGTTATAAAAGAAAATCTTGGGACAGAGGTGACTCTTAGTTTAATGTCCCAGTTCACTCCAATGCCCTCCTGCCCTGAACTCCCATCAACACTTAAACCCTTGGAGTATAAACTGGTGATTAACAAGGCTCGGGACATGGGTTTTGAAGATGTATTTATTCAAGAAATGTCTTCTGCACAAAAATCATACATTCCAAACTGGAAGGAAGAACTATAATTAGAATTAATATAGATTTATATTTTGCTTTCTTATATAGAGAATTAATCTATATAGATTTATATTTTGCTTTCTTATACAGAGAATTAATCTATTACGCGTTCTATTTATCTCCAATTTCTATATCAGATTCATCCATTTCTCCACTGGTTATTTCTCCAAAAATAGAAATCCAAACCTTCATACTCCGAAGTTCACTCTCTGCGATTAACTTTGCCATTTTATCTGTTTTACTTGTTGGGTTTATGCTATATTTTGCCTTATCATCATAGGATGAAAGTGCTGAGTAATATCTTGTTCTTTCTTCATATCTAATGTCGATTGGAAGGAGCCCCATCGATATAATCTCATAAGTTAGGAGCAATCTTCCAGATCTCCCATTCCCATCAATAAATGGGTGTATTTTTTCAAATTCTATATGGTGCTTTGCAAGGCTATGAAAGATACTAACCCAATCCACCTCTTCTTGTTCCTTAATGGAAACATTTTTTTCCATATCTTTTTGCAATTCTTCTACATAAGATTTCATTTTTTTAGGAACTATCGAAGGCGAACAAGGAGTATATGTAATATTAAACATATCTCCAATATAGTTTTGTATTGTTCTATAACTTCCTGCCTCTTCATTTCCCCTTAAGACATATGAATGTAGTTCCTTAATAAAATCTTCTGTGACCTTTCTGGATTCTTTTAATGCTTTATATAAAAAATCAAATGCTTGCTTGTATCCCACAATCTCCTCGTGTTCTTTATAGCTGCGAGCACTTGATGTCACTCCCTCTTTTAAAAGCAATCGTGTCTCATCATAAGTAAAAGTATTCCCCTCGATTGCATTTGAATTGTGGCTTGCGCTAATGGAAAACTCATCATAAAAATAATTTACCTCGCTTTGTTTCAAGGGGCGTATATTTTTCATTATTCTAAAATCAGTTGCTATTTCTTTGATTATATCTATATATTTTTCTTGTTCTTCCATTTTACTCATTGTCAATGTCTCCTTTTTAAGACTAAATAACTTTCTATAGCTTTTCTCGCATACTCTGTTAGAATGATACCAAGTATTTTCCGTTTTTTCTACCTATTCTCATCATTTCTATCACAATCCCAATATGTTTTACAACATTCTCTTGATTCAATCTTTGCCTGCAGTTTTCTAAACCAACCTATACTATTGAAACTGGGATCCGGCTACCCATCCGAGAAGAGGCATAAGTGCTTGAAAAAAACCAAAGAAAAATGCAATTATCAATGCATTCTTCCAGACAAACTTCTTCATCTCCACACCCCGACAGGCAGCAACGGCAAATGCATCCATAGCCAATCCCACACCTATCAGTAGAAATTCAATAATACTCATATTATCTCCAGCTTGTTTCCATTAAAAAGCCTGCAAATTATGCAGGCTGTTATACTTTTTTAGGTACTATGTTATTTATTCGGGCTTATCTTCTTTATTTTCCGCCTCTCCACCTTCTTCTTTAGAAGGACTCTCCTCTACAACAGATTTTGTATCTTTTACATCCTCAGTCTTTATTGGGGAGGGTTTGTCTATGGTTTCCTTTTTGTTCTCAGTCTTTATTGGGGAGGGTTTATCTATGTGTTCCTTTTTGTTTTCAGCCTTTTTGGGGGAGGCTTTCTTTGTAGTTTCCTTTTTATCCCCAGCAACGACCTTTTCAGAAGAGGATTTGTCTGTACTTTCCTTTTTTTCCTCAATAACAACCTTTTCGGAAGAGGATTTGTCTGTACTATCCTTTTTATCCTCAGTCACAACCTTTTCTGGGACAGTTATCTCTAAAGACCCATCTTCAGAAATCGCAAATGATACCTCTGCCGTGGCTTCCGGAACTATCACATCTTTAGGACTTCCAAGAGGATTTTTTTCCTTTAGTTTGGCAGCTTCTTCAGCAGCTACTTTGTCCAGCTCCATTTTTTTGTTCTTTATATATTCGGAAACCTCTTCAACTGACTTTCCATCTATAAGCATGTCTACTTCGTCTCCATAGATGGTTTCATGTTCAAACAATAGTTTAACCATATTATGCAAAACATCAATATGATCATTTATTGTCTTCAAAGCCCTTTCATAGTTTGAATCGAGTATAATTCTAATTTCAGAATCAATAATCGCAGCAATCTCCTCAGAATACATTGCGGTAGTCTGGTAATCTCTGCCAATAAATACTTCTTCTTCCCCTCCAAAATATGTATTTTTAAGTTTTGGAGACATACCCCATTCTGTTACCATGCTTCTTGCAATAGAGGTTATTTGTTTTATGTCCATAGAGGCACCGGTGGAAATATCCTGGATTACTATTTCTTCTGCAGCTCTTCCGCCTAGAGTCATTGCGATGGTATCCATCAAATGATTATATGTAATATGATTATCATCCGTTCTAGGTCTTGAGATGGTATATCCTTCAGCCATGCCCCTTGGAATTATGGACACTTCCTGGATTGCATCACAGTATTTCATAAACCTTCCAACAAGAGCGTGTCCAGCTTCATGGTATGCGGTAATTCTCTTATCTCTTTCGGTTATTATCCTGGACTTCTTCTGTGGCCCTGCAATAACCTTATTGATCCCTTCATATATATCCTGCATAAAGATAACCTTTCTGTTGTCCCTTGCTGCAAGAATTGCCGCTTCGTTAAGAAGGTTCTCAATATCTGCTCCGCTAAAACCGGTTGTAAGTCTTGCAAGATTTCTAAAATCAACAGCAGGAGCCAAAGGCTTGTTCTTTGCATGTACACGGAATATTGCTTCACGCCCCTTAACATCGGGCATATGAATGGTAATCTGTCTGTCAAAACGACCCGGTCTTAAAAGTGCTGGGTCAAGTACGTCCGGTCTGTTGGTTGCAGCAATTATTACTACTCCGTCATTCTCGTCAAAACCGTCCATCTGGACTAAAAGCTGGTTCAACGTTTGTTCTCTTTCATCATTTCCGCCACCAAGTCCAGCTCCTCTTTTTCTTCCAACAGCATCTATTTCATCAATGAAAACGATACATGGCTGGGATTTTTTAGCTTGAAGGAAAAGATCTCTGACACGGCTAGCCCCAACACCTACAAACATCTCGACAAAGTCTGAACCACTTATTGAGAAGAAGGGTACATTAGCTTCCCCTGCGACGGCTTTTGCAAACAAAGTTTTTCCTGTTCCTGGTCTTCCAACTAATAGAACTCCCTTAGGAACTCTAGCCCCGACTTCTTTAAATTTCTTGGGCGATTTTAAAAATTCAACTATTTCCTTTAGCTCTTCCTTTTCTTCCTCAGCACCTGCGACATCGCTAAATCTAATTTTGACATTTGCGCTTACTCTGGCCTTGGTCTTTCCAAAGGATACTGCATCTTTCGTGCCACCCTTGCCTCTTAAAGCAAAGAATAACATTACTCCGATTCCAATAAGTAAAACTAAAGATCCGATAGAAAGAATGGTTGACATTCCTTTCCCGGCTTCAGGGTCATTTAGCATGATTTTAGGGAGAGCATAGCTTCCCGGAGTAACAAGATTGGCTGCTTCACTATGTCTTTCAATAGTCTCAACTAAGTTGTCTCTGTATACTACAATTGCGGTTGCACTTTTAAATTTTCCGGCCTTAAAACTATTTACGTTAGCTTCAGTAGCATCTGTTTTATACAATACATTAACTGAGTAGCTTGATGTAAAATACAATCCCTCTACTTCTTGCGCATCTACCTTGGCAATCAATTCATCGTACGAAATCACGGGAGTTTTCGATCCAAATCCACCCGAGAAATATATCGCTAGCACTACTATTGCGACTATAACCAGCGCAATAATCAGCCAATTCCATCTTCCAACTCTATTATTTTCCATTGTTCCTCACGTATGTGTAATATTATTAGTTTATATAAACGTTTTTGTATTATATCACTTGAGTGTGTATTTTTGCAATTTATTTAGCGCCCAATCTTATCCTAGTACTCTAAGAGTATTATAATAATTTTTTACTAGGTAAGGTATAAAGACAAAAAAGAGTATCCCTGAAAAATGCTTTTTTTACAGCTTTTTCGTTATCGGCAAAAACAGCATGTTTATAACCGATGTAAATTGAAGTATTTATCTCGGTTTAAACAGCATTTTTTACAAACTTTGAAAGTCGATGTATTTCTATGAAAACCAAATCGGAGAGCAAATTGCAAAAACCATCGGGGGAATCTTTTTAAAGGCCTGTTCGGGCATAAGGAATTTCATCCCTATGTTAAACAGAAACTTCATTATCCCTTTGTATTTAAAAACAACCTCAGCCCTAACATATCCTTTATTTCTTACCGGGATTTCGGCTACATGATCCTCTTTGCATTTTGCTTTATGTGAGTATATCTCGCCATCCTGATCTAAAACTCTGAGAACGTGTCCTCTCCTTAGTCCCTTTACTTTTACACTTACTTTCGTCCCTTCTTTAAGTTCGACTGTATCTCCAATAACTGAATCTCCAACAGTCATATCGATGAAAGTACTAGAAGGAAAACAGGTCATGCTAGTACGGCCTTCCTTTATCCCTTTCATAATATCTTCAGGCTCTCTTCCCTCAGACAGAACATGGGTTGTAGGCATGGCAAATAAGGGAACTATATAGTAATCACGATGGAAATCACTTCCTCCTACGGCACTTAAATGTCTGCCCTTCTTAAGCTCGTTATCCCACCACTCAATACTTTTCATGTTGTCCATTCTCATTGGACCGTTCCAGATTTCCACGCAGTCAAAATCGAAGTTATCTAGAGGCCAGTGCCAACCACATTTTGAACAATGGGGATGATTGATACTAACCAGTGCGCCCTTGCTCTCGGCTTCTGCTTTTTTTTCTAAATATCCTTGCTGCTCATTGGTTACAAAGGTTCCCGTATACGGCACTTGGAGACCCCAAAGATTGGAATGCCCGTTTACATAAGTAAGTTCAACTCCCGGAATAACTGTCAGGTAATCCAGGGATTTTGGCATGTGAAGAATGGTGCGGTTATGGTCGGTAATAAACATAAAATCAAGACCGGCCTTTTTGGCTTTCTTTATCAACTGGTCGTATGATAGATTCCCATCCGAATTGTGCGTATGGCAATGGGTTTCCCCTTTATACCATCTCTTTTCTTTAGTAAATGTTTTTATATTCAAGGAAAAATCGACTTCCTCACTTATCATTCTAGCTGGTAAAACAACAACATTCCAAGTTCCTTTGTTTATTTTACGAGTGTCGAATCCGGGAGTGGAATAATATGGGGAAATAATAATGTCTCTTATGACTGAACCCCTGGTCCCTACGTCATTTCCTTTCTCATCTAAAACGAGTACATCCACATCGTTTTTCCAAGCTGATCCTTTTGGTTGCCAGGGTGTATAGTCATAATGTATTTCCATTCTCTCGACGTCATCATCTATTTCAATTGGGATATACACATATATACCTTGGTCAGCCTTTGTTAATACTTTCTTATACTCTTTTTCTCTAGCGGCCATTTTTCGCTCCTTTCCAGATACTTCATCTTTTAGATTAACAAAAAACTGGCCTCAAATCAACGATGGATATTTTAGCCTTCTTTAACATAATACTGTGCAAAACTAATTATTTCAGTAATTTTTCTTTGTTTTCTATCTTTTATTTAAGTTTACTAATATACGCATTGGTTGTATAATGTATACTTATCACAACAAATATATATATGAAGTATGGAAGAAAAAAAGAACGCATTTTTTAATTCTCTTGTAAAAAACAGATGGCTAATGATCATCATTTTTGCTGTTTTATCAATAGCCGGAATAGTGATGTTTTTTAACACTAAGGTCGTATACGATCTATCTTCTTTTGCGCCCCGAAATAGCAATACCTCGGATGCTGTCGCTGTTTTAAAAACAGAGTTCGATGACAAAGGGTCTTTTTACCTAATGGTAAAGGATATATCAGAAGAAGAAGCAGGTATTTTGCAGGATGAATTGTCAAAAATAGACGGTGTTGCTGTTGTTGCTTTTGATAAGAGCAAGAATTATATAAACAACTCTGCTTTTTTTACTATTTCACTTACCGACTACGACTCAACCAACGAAGCCAATGATACCATTTCCAGTATTGCAGAAAAAATGGAATCAGCAGAATTCTACATGAGCGGACAATCAGCCCTGTCCTATTACACTCGTTTAGAAACTATAGACAGTATCTTAAAGGTTGGGATAATTATACTGGTAGCCATACTTATGATGTTGGTTTTTACATCAAAGACTTTCTTTGAGTTACTTGTTTTATTATTGAACTTTGGTGTCGCAGTAATTCTTAACATGGGCACAAACTTTCTTTTCAATGGTATCTCATATATATCTCATTTGGTGGGACTTATTCTCCAGCTCGCCCTGTCTTTGGATTATAGTATTATTCTCCTTCATCGATTTATGGAGGAAAGGGCTATTTACGACGCAAAAACAGCGGTAATCAACGCACTTAAGAAAGGTACACCTGAGATCCTTTCAAGTTCTCTTACTACTATAGCAGGGCTTTGCGCATTACTCGTTATGACTCTTCCAATCGGAGTAGAAATGGGCTTATCCCTTGCGAAAAGCATTGTTTTCAGCTTGCTTGCTGTTATGTTCTTCATGCCTGCACTATTGGTAATATTTGACACACAGCTTCAAAAAACCAAACACAAAAATTTTGTCCCGAGTGTAGTAAGACCTGCTAAAGCTATACTAAAGTTCAGAACTCCGATTTCAATTGCTTTTTTAATTATTCTGGTACTCGCAGGAACCGGTCAGTTTTTCAACGAATACTCATACAACATTAACGGGGCAAAAAGGATACTTGATTCTCAGGATCATATCGCCGAGGATTTTGGATATAAAAACGATTTAGCGATTGTTATTCCGAAGGGAGACTATGAAAAAGAAAAAGCTCTTATTGAATTTATGAAGAGTAAGGAAATAATAACTGATGTAACAGGACTTTCCTCTATAGAAGTAACCGATGGGCTATATCTAACCGACATGGTAACCGTCCAGTCCCTTTCCGGACTTGATATAGGGATCCCATTAACTGAAGGTATGCTTACGTCGTTATTTCAAATGTATATTGACGAAAAAGACCCCACCACTGAAATATCTGCAGAAGAGTATCCTGTAATGTTTATAGATTTAATGCAAGTTGCATCCGCAAAAATATCTGAGGTATTCCCTGGTATTGAAGACACGGACTACGGAAAGCAACTGGAACAGCTTTCGATGGCAAGAGCAAATTTTGAAGGAGAAACCTACTCCCGGATTATGTTTAACATAAATAGCCCCACTGAAAGTAAAGAAAGTCTTGCCCTAATTGATGATTTAACAACTGAACTATCCGTATTTTATGAGGAGTATTATATGGCCGGAGAAAGTGTAGCTTGTTATGATATGGCCAAAGTTTTCCCAAAAGACAACCTCTTAATCAGTCTACTGACGGTATTATTTGTGTTATTAATTTTGTTTTTCACTTTTAAGAATGCCTTCTTGCCTGTTCTTCTCATTTTGGTTATTCAAGGAGGAGTCTGGATTAACTTTGTTATTCCTTTCTTATCCTCAACCCCTGTATCTTTTATTGGGTATCTCCTTGTATGCGCCATACAAATGGGTGCAACTATAGATTATGGTATTGTTCTTACAAACAGATATCGTTCCACAAAACATCTTTATCTCACAAAAATAGAGGCAATGGCAGAGGCTGAGAACGCAGTCTTCCCCACAATTATTACCTCCGGATCCATTCTTACAATATCTGGCTTATCGATGGGTCTTGTGGCATCTGGAGTAGTTTCAACCATGGGAATGCTTCTCGGCATCGGAGCGGCAACCTCTGTGATGTTAGTCTTATTTGTTTTACCTTCCCTTCTCTTGGTACTCGATAGATTAATTGATAAGGCTGACTACAAAAACATTTTCAAAAAGAAACCGAAAAATATCTTGTAACCATTCCCATTTGGTTCTTTTTGTTTCCAAAGTTCTTAAACAAACTTCTTCTTTATTGCATATTTTGCAGATATCTTTGAAGGGTTGGGTGAAATTGTTCTAATACCCCTCGTTTTTTCGAGGTAATATTTTTTCTGAGATATGATATAATAAAAGTTAAGGATTATTAGGAGGGCGTTATGCTGGACAGTTTCAAAATAGGACACTTTACCGATGAAGAAAACGGAACAGGTGTCACGGTTATATTAGCTGAAAAGGGAGCAACCGGCGGAGTATCTGTAAGAGGTTCAGCACCTGCAACCAGAGAAACCGATCTCCTGAAATCAGAAAAAACCGTGTCAATGGTAAATGCCGTTGTATTATCAGGTGGATCAGCTTTTGGTTTAGAAGCAGCCTCGGGGGTTATGGAATATCTTAAGGAGAAGAACCATGGATATAATGCAGGAAAATACAATGTACCCATAGTATGTGGGGCTTCGCTATACGATCTTGAATACAAAAACTTTGCGTATCCAACCAAGGAAGCAGGGTATAAAGCAGCCTCTGAAGCAAAACCCAACAACTTTTTAAGAGGGATTCAAGGAGTTGCCTCGGGTAGTACCGCAAGCAAGGTATTGGGCACAGAAACCGCAGTTAAAACTAGTCTTGGAGTACAGACATATTCCTCAGATAAACTGGAAATTGCCGTTATCTGCGGAGTTAATCCTTTGGGAGACATAGTAAAAGACGGTAAAATCATTG
The DNA here is from genome assembly GCA_002070965.1 of Firmicutes bacterium ADurb.Bin080. GTDB lineage: Bacteria > Bacillota > Clostridia > Christensenellales > DTU072 > MWEH01. The sequence goes on from MWEH01000088.1 coordinate 10,037, forward strand.
CTGGGATAAAGGACCCTGATGGCGAATTTCTTGATGTCAGAAAAGTAATGAGTGCGGGTGGACTGGAGTTTAAAAACAGCAACACTACCATTGGTTGTATCCTTACAAATGCAAAGCTCACAAAACTTCAGTGCAATATATTAAGCGATATAGCCCACGACGGACTAGCCCTTTCGATATCCCCCTCTCACACCCTTTTTGACGGGGACGCTATCTTTACAATGGCCTCTGGAGAGGTGGATATAGAGTTCAATATCCTTACCGCCCTTGTCCCCGGTCTTGTGGCAAGAGCTGTCCAATCATCAGTCTCAAATATTGACACAGAGAATCAAAACAGGATATCTCCCCTACTCTTCAAATTTTTCCAGAAGATGTGGAAGGCTAAAACAAAATAACCTTCCATTCCTACTGATTTACTAAAAATGATGGGTAAAAATGTATTTACCCACTTTTTTTGAATATTCAGCTGTTTTCTCCTCATTTTTGATCGCAACAATGGCTTTATACTTATCAAAAAAAGCTACTTTATCAGTAGCTTTTTCAAATCAATAGTATAGATTTTTGTACTATTAGGCTTTATTCTCACCGGAGGGTTTTTTCTTAAATACACCTATAATATTTTTTATCGATGGTTCTATATCATGTGTGGTTAGATAACAAGCAATTATCGGCTCGGCAAGAAAAACAATCCCTACTATCGTTCCCAGAATAAAGAAAATATACTGAAGCGCGACTGGAGGAAAGAGCTTAATTATATCTACATCAATATCAGATACCATAGGGATGGTCACTCCATTTATTACAGCAAACCCAAGGGCCATTGTCAGGAAAAGTGGGATAGTTAGAACGGTGCTGTAAACACAATTGGTTATCGCCAAAATCTTTTTGGTCTTTCCGGTGAAAGTAGTAGCAAAAGTCCCGAAAAGCATGATACCTGGGGCCATAAAAGCTATTACAACAAGATATTGAAAGAGCATGTTATCTATTTTATCCATATATGTAAGCCCGGTGTTCAAACCGTTCAAATACAGAATGGTCAAAATCCCATAAATGTTGCAAAAAACGGATATGCATAAAAGCACTATTTGTTTAACAGAAAAGTTAATTTTTTTCATGTCTCCCCCTCGAAAGAAAATAATATATCAATTGTACCAAACGGGTATGTGTATTACAATAATTATTTTTTCTGATCAATATCTATTTTTAGTACAAAGCATTAGTTGAAACTTACTTTTTCAGTTCTTGTAGATTAGTCAAAAAAATAAACGGAGACTTTAAGCGATATTCATCATTAGTTGAAAGTAACTTTTTCAGTTCTTGCAGGTGAGTCATATTTTGCTTGATAAAAATTCGAGTTTTCGCTGGTCCAGGTTCCATTGCTAAGGCAACGGATTATAGTACAACCCCGCTGAGAACCCTGGCGATGGATGCCTGTAAAGGCAGTGTAGTCTATACTCATTCCGTAAGTTAAGCGAATTCCTTTATATGAAATTTGAAAATTGTTAAGGTGGTCGTGTCCGCAGAAAATACCAGTTGTGCTTCCCAAAGAAAGAGCTGTTTCAAAAAGATCATCTTCCTCCTCCCCGCAATTAACCGGTTTCATTGGCCCTTTCATGCCCCCATAAATATAATTCACATCTAATGTGTTTCCTTGGCTTGAATATATATCCCACGCAGTCTCGTATTCTCTAAGTGGAATGTGGATAAAAATTAAAGAGTTGGGGTTGGTAAACGGGGAAAGGTCGCCCGGAAGTAGACTAGGATCGATAGCATCCAGAAGTAAAGCATTATCTTCAATCATTTGATCGACCTTGTCGCTATACCAATCTACCTGGCTTTGCTTTATGTTGTCATATCCACCTTCCTCTCTGTATGAGTGAGAATCAAGCATATATAAGGTTTGGGTTATTAGACCTAGGCTATTTTTAACGTTTATATATTGATTTCCTTTACCATCAATATCCGAGGGACCTTCTTTGAAGAGACAATACTTTAAGTCACTTCCTGTTAGATAATCGCATAAATCTTGTTTGGTGTGGGAGGATACTTCCTCTGCATCGTGGTTCCCAAATACCATTGTCCAGTAAACCCCAAGTCTTTCCATCATCAAAGCAATCAGTTTCAATTGCTTAAGGTTATTAAAGGATCCGGTTTGAATTCCTACCGGATATGCAATATCTCCAGTCATAACAACCAAATCTGGTTTTTCCACTGATATCATGGTTGCAACTGCATTAATCGCCCACCCGTCTTTTTGTAGGGTCATAAATCCTGATCCTATATGCACGTCGGTTATTTGCAAAACCTTAAAGCTACTGTCTGTAGTGAAATAATATGACCCATCTAAATCAATTTCTGGAGTTAGTTGTGAGGCATATTCAACTTTTGGATAGGCAAGAGCAATGTCTGTATTTACCCTATAGCCTATTGCCCCTGTGGCTATGCATATTGAAAAACCTATGGATATAATTATCAATGCAACCAGAAGAGAAAGCCAAACTCTTTTGGCTGTACTAAAATTATTACCTTCTGTAAGTTTTCTCTTCACCATATATTATTTATTCCTTTGCAAGAAGAAGAAAGATTCTTTATCTAACCTTCCTTTTCTTCATTGAGTTTCGAGATTGCTATTAAGCGAATTTTTACCCCAGTCTCATTAAATATCTCTTCCTCGAGCTCTTTATTTGTATAGTATATGTCATCAGCAAACTCATAATCATACTCCACCTCCAGAGTCCCCTCGGTCCTATCTAATCCATAATCGTGAAGTATCATGTTCCCTATTGATTCCACTCTCTTGTTGCTTTTAACAATTTTTTGTATTTCATATTTTAAAGCAGCACTTGGATCCCTTCCAACTAGAGATCTGGTCGAATCTAGGGCAATTAAAAACCCCATGGCGAGATAAAATATACTCTCGAAAGTGGTAACAACTGCATCAATTCCAATTGAGTAGCTATTTGAAATCAAGTATGATACCGAAGTTAAAAGGGTCATTCCTCCACTTACATAACTAATAACGGCAAAAACCTTGAAAATACCCGACCTAACCCTCTTGTTAGAAAGAGTAAAAAGGACTCCAAAGCCAATTCTTACTATAGCTGCGGCTATTAGTAAAATAAGATTCTTCCAGGTAAAATACACCGAAGAGGGAAAAGGATATCTGTTTATTGATGAACCAAAGTAAAGCACTCCTACCCCGAATACTACAATAGCCATAATAAGAATGGAAACATACTCCATTCTTCCATATCCATGAGAACTTGTCTTGGCCTTAGGATTCAACAATTGTTTGAAAGCAATTAGAGCTATGACCGAATACAGAATATCCATAAAGCCGCTTATCGAGTCTAGCCATATTCCAATCAAATTCGTTTTTAGATATATGAAGTACTTCAAAAGGGCAAGAACGATATTAAAAAATAAAGCCATAGCGATAACAAAAACTGCTAGCCTTCTTCGGTCATAAAAAATATCCTTTGGAGAAAATGCCGCCATATGCCCCTTTTTTTTAGAATTCACCTAAAAATATATTAACATATAGGACATCAACATTAAAGAATAACAAATGAAATTGGAGTCAATCCTTAGTGAAGAAATTTTTACACACTATTTCTAAAGAATGCAAAGTAAGGGTCTATTATTCTATCAGTTTCATTAATTCTTGTAGTTGCCATTGTCTCTCTTCTTCAATCGATTCGATACTATTTGAACTGAGTAACCCTATTACTTTAACTGCATAATCGGATGCAACTATAGCATGTTCCTTCATATGTCCACTACTTACCGCCTGCCCTATAACCCTATACACGTTTTTTAAAGTGTCATCTTTCACTTCTCTGGCTAATTTGTGTATCTTAAATCCTGCCTGCCTAAGTTCATGCATTATTACTTTCCCGCTCTTCCATTGCTCGACTATATCAAACCCTTCAACAATTTCATTAATAAACCTATAGTCAATACGAACTATATTTAAAATGTGTTTTGCTATTTTAATAGCCCAACTGACAACTATAACTTGTGAACTTTGTTCATATATCTTATCAATCTCAAAACGCAATTTTTCATTATCGACAATTTTGATTTTTGGTTTTGTGGTCATTTGAAGATCCCTTCTCTTATCAGCAAGATAGAATAATTATATTATAGCAGGTAAGATATTTCTTACATACTAACCACTTTTTCATGTTTATTATATCAACAATTTTGCATAATTTACTCGACGTTGTCGACTTTTTCCAAGCCTAGATTCCAATAAATGTAAAGGTTTCATTACAATTATTATAGGCATTTCATTACAATTATTGTTGATTTATTCTTCCGATAATTATTCTAATATTTTAGATACTTAATCAAATACACGTAATAATCATGTAAATCCATTTTAAACCATGTGTTTTGAAATAAAATCACGTAAAAAATATGCGTTCAACAACAAAAATCAATAAAAACAGCGCACTTTTTTTATCTTAATAAAAATTGGAGAAAAGGCTCATATAGAGTAAAAACAGGTTATATACAGTCGAATCAAACCTATATGTTCAATATGGCATAGGGCTAGCATTTTAATACTTTGCGCACGCAAAAGCATTTTTTAAATGCACACAACTTTATTAATTTATTATTTATTTAATCAACTCTAAATATTGTGCTGCAATGACATAATTTTCAATGTCATTTTTGCTTAATCCTCTTATTAAAAACAAGTCATCCCATATGCTTTCCATATTTTTGAGATTATTACTTTCAACTTGAAAATATCCGGATTTAATATCTATACCTACCATTACATCTTCTTCAACAATATACGCAATAACATCTGGATTCTCTTCACCATAATCTTTGGCATTTTTCATAACAACGTCTTCAAACTTATCAAGAGAACATCGAGTAACCTTATACTTATTTTTGAAGATCTGATTAAGTTCTTTTCCACTAATTCTATTTGGAATTAAAAAATCTTTTTCTTGTTCATATATTCTTTTCCATTCTTCAATTTTTTCTTTAGAAACTTTATTTTTTATCACTATAAAACCTCCCAATAGCCAGTTTTATTTGAACCAATTCTCCGTATAAGCTCTTTCTCTTTAAGTTGTTTCAAATTCTTTTTTATTCCTGGCTCAGATAGTCCAGTTTTTATGGTTAATTGTGAAATTGTAATATTTGGATTATCTCTAATTAACTCAATTATTTTTTCTTCGGTCTTATTGGTTACTTTATTGGATACTTTATTGGATACTATTTCAAAAGAATTAACACTAATTCGATTAAATGGTATTGTAACTGTAATCCTGTTCTTTTCTATTTTGATTGCTTCCTTTCCATATACTCCAATTATTTTAGGTACACCTCTACCTGAACGCTCAGAGATTCTTAATTGCAAGAATATATTTGCTAAAATCTCATTTACTGGCAAACTTGATCCATTATAAAAACCTGTCTCATCTTGATCTAATCCCAATCCACCATGAGATAAAATTTCAATTCTATCTGTAAATATACTGAGCTGAGGACCATTTAATGTTAACCACTTATTATGAATGAATGAATTTAGGACTGCTTCATGAAAGGCTTCATAATCAAATAATGGAACATCTTTTCTTTCTGATATCCTGCCTCTTTCGTCTGCTTGTATAATATTGATAGCATCGCCATATTCAAGAACCTTGTCCATGGAGTACATGATGCAATTATTACCAAATTCTTTTACCGAAAATAATGGCGCAGTTTTATCAACACCACTAAAAATAGACACTCTAATTGGAATACTATTTTGATCAGATAAAATGTATGCCATAACGTTATAGTGATTATCTTTAGTTCTTAATTTTAATGTTTTTTCAAAAGTATTTTTTCTTAAAGATATCCCCTTAGCACCGTAGTATATGAACAATTTTTCAAACGTAAGTTCTTGTGCATAATCTGGCGCAGGTGTATTAACAATTGTAGGAATACCATTAACTAGCACATTATTTAATTTTATTTCATATTCAGGAAATTTGGATAATTTCTCTTTACTTGAACCGATCCTTATGTAATCAACACCATTGTATCTTGTTTTAACTGATTTAGCAGCAGGGATAATAAGTAATACCAATCTCATATTTTGATATTCAAATTCCTGAACTTCAAATGCAATACTTGGCTTAAGCTTTCTTGCTAGATAATGTTTATATGGTTCTCCATCTATATCTTTATCAAAATTAATACTTGTGCCAACTACCACTTTAGTTTTATCTTTAATCCCCCAAACTAGATATCCAACTTCTTTTCCACATAATGCAGCTCCATTAGATATTGCAGAAATATATTCACCTATTTCATCTTTAGCAAACCAGTTTTCCTTATAATCCAACCACTCATATTCATCAGAAAAAGATAATAGATTCTCGATAATATTAATATTATTATTCATAGATTCCCTCCAATTTTATTAGGTATAGTATACCATATCTGCGCACAAAAGTATACAATAAAGTATACAATAAAAGTTTAAAATAATGTGGTTCTTTTTGGAGGAGGTTTAAATGATTACCTATCTACTTTTACAAACAATTAGTCGTTCTTCGTAGCGCTTTACCCGTTTTTCTTACAGATCTACCCGTTCTTACAACCACACTAATTTTTGTGCTAACATTGGAGTCTTATATAAAATAGCGTGAGTCAAACCCTGGTTAAAGCAATAGAAATAGGTCTCACACAAGGTATCAGACCTATTAGCATCTATTGGCCGAGGTGACGTGATTCAAACTCTTGTCAATTCACGTGCACTTGTAGTAATTTCATACACTTTGTAAATGTATCTTGGGATACAAATATGCTATTCTTTTGGGGGTTCGGGGGAAGGCGGAGTCTCATCTATACCTGCCGCATCGGGCACATCAATATAATCAGCCTCTGTTGGAACAGGCCCCAGGAAGGCGTTAGTGGATTGGTTAGGAGAATCATCTTTAGGGGCATTATCTTGAGTTACCGAGGGAACATCGCAGGATACAGGACAAGCATCTCCCTTTCGGGTAAACCTGGCTTTTAAATTTCTTATCATTGTCACTGCAGGAATTTCTCCTTCGCCCGTGACTTCTCCCGCTTTCTTCAAAGCCCACTTCGTAAATACCGGCCCAAATAGCTCGTAGATCAGGGTCGCACAAAGCACTACTGTTGTTATGGTTTGCGCCACATCCTCAAGGCCCGGGGTTTTGGAAACTACCTGCATCATACCGATTGCAACACCTGCCTGAGGGAGAAGAGCAATTCCGAGATAATTTCTCACATTTTTTTCGGTTTTCATTATCTGTGAGCTTACGAATGTTCCCGAGTATTTACCTATTGAACGAGCGATTAGATATACTATCCCCACTATCCCTACTTTCGGAATAATGGTAACATCCAGAGTTGCTCCCGACAAAACAAAGAAAAGC
>MWEH01000089.1 GCA_002070965.1 Firmicutes bacterium ADurb.Bin080
AGGTTTGTAGTCTTGTTGCTTGATTTTTTTTGCTTTAAAATTTTTTTTAATAATGCACGACTCAAATGATACCACTTCCCACTCCTCCGGGAGTGCTCCGAGTTCTGTCATTCTGTAGCCTTGTGGGGGTGTGTTGTTGTTGGGTGGTTTCATAAGCATGCGTTCCTATGGGTTAATTTTAAGGAATTATTATTTTTCATTTTTTTGTTCCCCATTTTCCTTATTGTCGCTTTCTTCTTTTTCTACATTTGTATTGCTTGATGTTTTTTGTTGCCAGTCGTCTGAAATATCTTGCCAATTAGTTTTACGCTCCACTGGATTACCCTTTTCATCCTTTCCTGTCCATACATTCCAGAAATCAGGGTCGTCTGAGCGTGGTTGTTGTGATTTTGGCAAATCATTCATTTTTACAAGGACAGGGAGTTCCGATGCCCATCCCAGTAAAACAGCATATTGCGAGGGTAATGATGGCAATTCACGCAATAATCCTCGCAGGTTATCCGGCACCAGACGGTGAACAATTTCTTGATCTCTGTCATTACTGATACGATGAAGCAAAAAGGTATTGCATTGAGATAAAACCGTTGGCGAAAGCTCAGTGGGACGCTGTGAGGAAAGAACCAAACCAAGACCAAATTTGCGTCCTTCTCGGGCAATTCGCTCAAAAACCTGGCAACAAACTGCCGCAGCATCTTGATTCTCAGCATCCTCTTTGTAATGCTTTATAAAAGTGTGTGCCTCTTCCATTACCAGAACAGTCGGTAGTGCTATATGGTTTAATTTTACATAACGTTGTAAAGCTTCAAAAATCATTCGAGCAATAACAGCAGTTACAATATGCACAACATCAGTAGGGACAAGGGAAAGATCAATAATAGATAATAAGTTACCATCTTCGTTGTTACCTATATAATCTTTTAACCATTTTTGAAGATTAATATTACAATCATCTACAAACAACTGTTTCATTTTTTTATCTTCCAATAAAGCGCGGATTCTTATAAGTAAAGTTTCAATGTGTTCAGAAATGTTAAGCATTTCACCTACGGACTCTAAGCAGCGTAGTAGCGATGTACCATCAAAAGGTTTTGGTACATCAACATCGGATGGCAATAAATCATACGGTGAACCTCCGAAAGCAGAATGAGCTTCATTAGCTTTGTTATATAGTTCTTGAATTTCTTGTCTTGTAAAATCCCAATCTGGATGCGTTACTTCACGAGGTTTGCATATACTTTCAATATACTCAACCAAATCTTTGAGCTTTGTTAATTGATCCCCATTAAAAGCTGCTATATCTGTTCCCAAACTTGTCTTCCATTTACTTATCTTTTCAAAAAAAGACTTTGGCTTAGGATAATTTCCCCATGGGGTTCCATTATTTTGCTCAATTCGAATTGTAGTTAAAATAGTACGAAGGTATTGTCGCATTTCAATACTTGCATCTGGTGATGGTTCGCTGATACCTTCACGAACATAACGTAAGGCATGCATTAATGCAGGTCTTTGTGTCTTTGCGCTTGCCTGTGTAAATGCGCACCATTCAGCACTGTTCCAAAACCATAATGGCACCTTTAAAGGTAATTCGCCTTTAGCAGGATTAATCTTAAAAATGCGTACTTTAATTTTATCATCATCTTTTGAAAATGCTCGTGAATATTCTCCGTTGGGGTCAAGAATGATGAAACGTGAATTTGGAAGCTTTCCATCTGTTTCCTTTGCTGCTGATTCTATGCACCATCTTATAAGCCCAGCAACAGAACAGGATTTTCCACTTCCGGTATTTCCAAGTACTGCAAGATGACGGCCAAATAAACGATCGGGATCAACATATACTTTTGCATTATTTGCCACCGGGCTTGTACCAATGTATACACGTTTTTTTTGTCCTGATTCAACAATTGCTTTCAGTTGTTCATCTGTAGGAAGTATTGCAGGAATCCCCACTGATGGCAAAACATCACAACCTCGTCTGAATTCAAAATTTTCTCCAGAAGAAACCGCTCGTAAAATTCCAAGCGGATTTAAACTAAGTCTCCGGAGAGGATACGGCAAATCTATAAGACCAAAATCCTGCATTCCTTTACGTTTGGGGAAAGGAGAACGTTCTACAGTAATCCATTCTACTTGACCCACAAGGAAACCCTGATCAACAGGAATTAGCAGGTATTCATTTACCCTTGGGAATGGTCTTGGCCCGCCTGTGTTAAGTGCCATAGAATCGGGAGCTTCAATATCAATGGCAATTTTTATTTCGTCTGGTGAAACAAACTCTACGGTGCCAATTTCTAAACTGCCGGCTTGTTCAAAAGGTGTCTGGCTCATGGCAATGTTCCTCCTTCATTGTTTTCAGAGGTTTGTTTCTGTTCCGTCTGATCCTGCGCTCCCAATCTTGCTTTAATAAGATTTGCCATACGAATGGTTGTTCTATCAATTGCAGGTTTGGGCAAATAATGATCAACGAGTGTCTTGAGATCACCAAGATGATTACCAAGCAAGAGTGTTATTTGCGCATTACGTCTTAATTTTTCATATTTTTTCATTATTCTATCGTTGGGATCACTATATGAGATAATAACCAGATGGGTGGATGGGATCGTCAACATGTCTTCAATAATACGATTGATGTGCTCATCCCCAAATCCGTATCCATAGCAAACCAGTGTACTGTTTGGGCGACAAATAGCTGCAGCAAAATCACGAAAAAGTTCACTGTAAGGGTAAAATAGGGTCTCCAGATCTTTTGCTGGATTTGGGTAAATCATCAATTGCAGTGCATCTGATTTTCCCTGTCCACAAGATTGAAAATATAGGTCAATATCCTTAGCACCAAAAGGTAACCCAATACGCTTAATTTCATCATCATTGTAAACCCAATCAATCGAACCATGCAGTTTTGTATAGCGTGCAACGCCTTCGACATAACGGGGTTCTCCACGGATACCCGGTGGATTATAATGATAATCAATATCCATTCGTGAGGCTCGAAAAATAGGAGTAATAGTTCCAACAAATCGATCTATCAGGCGAAGACCCGCTATATCGGCCCCCAATTCGATATATCTATCATAATTTGTAGTAAAAATATTGAGCCGATCACGTGTACCTGTTCGACTTGCAAAACTCATAAGAAAACTGACAAGATAATTGAATGCTTCCCCTCGTTTTTCTGCCCCAGCAGTAATTAAGTTATTTTCATCTTTAAGAATTGACTCGGCAAAAGTTTTGAGCGCATTTTCAAGTTCTTGTTGCAAATTTTCGATTTTTTGTTTAATCTCTTTTTTATTTTTACCATCTGTCTTATCTGTCTCAGTCAATGCAAGAACATTCAAACCCGCCAGCAGTTCATTAACAACCCGTATCTGATCTTCAAAATTTCCTTTTCCTCGCCCTGTTTTTTTTGCAGTGTTTTTAACACTTTCATTGATTTCATCTTTGAAAGTTTTAAATTCTTGCATGCTCATACCAATTGAATGAACATTATTTGCCATTAAATGAACAGCTGTGGTTAGTCCGCTTCCTATGAGTAATGATATATGCTCCGATTGGAAAAGGGCTGTAAGCCATGGCTCTATGCGTTCCCTGAGTTCTTTTGGGCTAATTTCCGAATCTTTTTCTTTTATCCATGAACAATCCGGATCTTTTTTTAGTTTGAAGACAGGTTTATCTTTCCCTTGCACATGTTCAAGAATGACTGGCTCAGTATCATCTCTTGTTTTAATAATTTGAGTATTATTTTCTAATTTCATAAGAAATACCCTCCAAATTTTTAAATAATAAAGTTAAATATTTTTCTTCTCACCCCACTCCTCCGGCAGCGCTCCGAGTTCGGTCATTTTGTATCCTTGTGGGGGTGTGTTGTTGGTGGGTGGTTTCATATACTTTCCCCATTTCCATATTGCTTTTCAATTGCCTGTCTCACAAGATTAATCACATACGCAATATCTTCTTCTGATGACAGAATTAATTCAACATCACCATTTCCCCAGTGACCCGTTTGAGAAACATCCCTACATAATTCTTTAGGATCATTAAGTTCATTAAACTTTATGTTTATAAATAGCTTTAGCTTATCTTTTTGTGGAACCACATCTACTACATTTGTTTCTAGTTTGTAAGCGATATAGAGTTTTAAATACTCCTCACTAATCTCAGGATCCAATGATAGGAGTTCTTTACGGAGTTTTTCAAACAGATTTTTTGCTTTGCCTTCCTTAAGATATTCATAAGAGTCTATAGAATACTCAGTTAAGGTTTCTTCTTTTTTTCTATATTGTTCAAGAATAGTTTGGTCAAGTTGCGGATATTGCCATACCTTTAAAGCCTCCTTCGCTAAATTTTCCGCACGCTGTAATATTGTTTCTTCATTCCATGTTTCAAGGTTTGCTAATCCTCTATTCAATTTTAGTGGGCTTTCTCTAAAACCGCCTTTCATATCCCTTTTATCAGTAAAAAACTTGTCACTATATTCGGTATTGTATCCGGTAAGGGTCAAATTCCCAATAGTATGGACATATTTTTGCTGGATTTTTTCCCAATCTGGTCCAAGAGCTCGTCTCCAATCAAGGTTCAAATCATTATTTTGAGGCAGAATATGTTCGATGGTATATTCGCTTACATTCACTCGTTCTTTACGATCGTGATTTTCCAGACGTCTTAACCAATAACTTCTACTGCGAAAATTGTATAAGTCTCTACATGTTAATTCTGTTACAAACTCTTCATCGTTTGGAAATCTTCGATAGGAAGTCATTTTGTTAAAATGAGCTTTTACACTTTCAAGATATTTTTCTTTTATGATTGATTTGCCAAAGCTTGCAAAGGTCTTGTTTAACGAATTGGTAGGGATGCCACATACTGCTCTTCTAAAGACATAAGATTCTATCAATCTGATTATTTCAATAAAATCATTTTTAGAAAGGATACCAATTTTATAGTCATTATAGAGTTCAAGTAATAGTGGATAAGACACGTCAACTTTTAACTCGCGTAAATCAGAAAATGCTTCTTTCAGTTCTTTATCTTCTTCTTTGTCTAAAGCCATTGAACAAAAATACGCTGCATATTTTTTAAGTTCTTTCAATTCTTCTTCATTATCTCTTTGTGAGGTATAAAAATATTTTTTAAACTCTTCATAAACTTCATCAATATTAGGGATATTTCCTGTTTTCATTGTCAAA
>MWEH01000090.1 GCA_002070965.1 Firmicutes bacterium ADurb.Bin080
CTTCGCCCGAACATTTTAGCAGTGTCCAGGGATACTTTTTTTTATAAGAATCAATATTGGGCGTTTTAGCCGCCAGGACGGCGTTGCCTTTGGGGTTTTCATTGTAACCCCAACCATCACGAATAATAATTGCTACCGGTCGCATTTTTACCTCTGATTTCTTACAGTGCTACTTCAATAAAGTTTTTCCAGTCGTTATCTGTTGATAACAGTTTATTATATTCTATCATGAACTTGTCTTCATGAACCTCACCTAAAAAAGGTATCTCCTCACCTTTTCTCTTTAAAAATTCAGGAGCAGTAAAATAATAGCCAAGAATACATGCTTTTATTTGCATTTCTTCACTATAAGCTGTCTCCTCAACGAAGTTTAATAGTTTTGATACGGAATCATCTTTTTCCAATCTTTCTTCAACAAAACGTAGGAATTTCTTTAGACTACTAATGTGAGCTAGAATTTTCATAAAGAAATCCTTCGGAATAGCAACTTTTACAAAGATGCCAATATCTGCATTTTGTGGCGCTTCAGCCCAGATACTGTCGAGAGTATCTGTAGATTTTATACTAACTATCTTTTTTGAATTGGGAATATCGGATTTGAAGTCAGCTATTTGGTCGCTTATTTCCCAATCCAAATCGATTTTACGGGAAAACTTATTTAAGAGAAATTTCTTAAATGCGATCTCGCCAATTTTTCCGATAAAAGTATCAGAAAATATTTGTTCGAAATCTCTTTTCTTGGAACGTCGCGTTTTTTCTGTAACAGTCGCACGTGTTGAGCCTTGAAACATTTTATAAGGCATAGCTAGTGAAAAAATCGCCAACCGCAACAAATCAGGATCGTCAGTTTTTATAATCATTGTATTAGGAACGATTCTTTGCTGAATCCAAGAAATAATCAAATCGGTATTGATGAGTCGTTTTGGATTTCGTTTATTTGTTTCAAGAGTAAGAATATTTCCATCACCGATTCTAAGAGCTGAGATAATCAAAGAATTTATTTCGTCATTTGAATAAAAAACGGATTTATGGCTAAACTCAGCCAAGTAATTGTTGAGGGCAATCCGAACGTTTCTTTTATTGTAAAAATCGGTTTTTGACATTGCAATAATCATAATTTTCTCCCAACTATTAACCATTCTCCGACGATTCCTTCTGGATTTTCATTTAACCTATTTTTAGAAAGATTTCGGTTTTTTATTATATCAAAAAGCGCTTCTTCAATCTTAAAGCCGCAGTTTATCATCATTTCGGTAATGATGTCCTTTACATTTATGGGACACCCGAAGACTTTTGGTTCTCCAATAAAAATGGATAGAATTCCATCGATCTTTAAGACATCTGCGGCAAACCGGATAAAGAACTGCATATCGGCGAAATAGGATGTAAATCTTTGGATGTTATCCTGAGTTTTGAAGTTTACCGAAAGTTCAACAATCCGTTCAAGAACAGATTTATAAGATTGGATATTTGCAATATGATCATCTATCCCAGAGAAAGATATTTTTTTCTGGCCAATCTCATTTTTAGTTAAATCTTTGACTTGTCTATCACTCAATAAATCCAACCAATACAAGTCAATTTTTGTTGATCTGAAATATTCCTGGGCGTATAAATATGGTGGAGAAGTTACAATACAATCTATTGTATTTGATTGAATTGTCGAGGGCAGGTGATTGAGGCTTTTAGTGGTTACATATAAAAAAGGTCGGGTAACATTATCAAGTTTTGATGTTTTTGAGAAGTTCAGTTTATAAAGGTTATTTATTTCAAGACAACTATTTAGATATTCAATCGCCTTGACTTTCAACTCGTTTTTAAATATGATCCGTCCTTGGTTATTTAATGAATCAACCAGTTTTTCCATACGGGCATTTTTAAACTTTGATCGAGTTAATTTCGGTGTCTCATCGTCACTGAAGGAATATTTTCTAGATATAAAAAGTCCGGCGGCTTTTAAGATAGTCTTTATTTCCGACTCGGTGTTTTCATCAATTGAGTGAATATATGCCCACATCTGCTTAATTATTGGTAAGATTTCGGGTGGATACCAGTAATCGACATTACTCCATCGGGGACTAAACTCTTTTTCACTACTAAATATCGCTTCAGCGTGACGACTAATCACCCCAAAATATTTCATTTCTTTCGATGTATCAAGTTTCAATAACTTCACATTAATCAAGAAAGGGGTCATCGGATTAATGTCACTGGAAATATTACTGTTTCCGGTGATTATACTTTCAACCGCAGTGGTTCCTGACCCAGCGAATGGATCAAGAATTACTTTTCCTTTTAGTCTATACTTTTCAATTATATAACGAGGTACTTGCGGTATGAATTTCGCCGGATAAAAATTATGAATACCGTGAGTTAGATATGTAGTAGATGGGATTGTATTTATCAGTTTATCTCTAAGGCTGATTGTTTGACTATTGATTGCTTTTCCCCGTAAAGACTCTTTAGTCTCTACTTGATTATAAAGAGAAAGTTGTTCCTTAGTTGTGTTTTTTGTTTTTTCCGAAATTATACTTTTATATTTGGTCATTGTATATATGATTTCTTTCTAAGTACAGAATAATTCATTTATAGTAATTCTACAATGTTATTCATTGTATCGATTATGTTTCTTTTGGCGCTTACTATATCCAGACATTTTATTTTTTCGATCCATTCCTCTTTAATTTCCTCATTCACAGTTTCGCTACCCAGGATAATTTCCATACCTTTGTTAGAGATAAGTCTTGCCATTTCCGCTACAAAAATTCGC
>MWEH01000091.1 GCA_002070965.1 Firmicutes bacterium ADurb.Bin080
TATTTGTATTCATTCCTTAAAACCGCCGCGGTACCTCTTTTTCCTTTATTATTCTTTTTTGTATCTATTTTCTTTGCTATTGCTCTTCTCTTTAATCCCTCTTGCGTTTCTTTGACTATATTAGGTTTGATGGCTTTTATGGCTTCTTTTTGCTCATGTTTACTGTTGCAATGAAAATAACTATCTTGGTCGTTTCTTTTATTTCCTTCAAGAAACTCTTCTACGGAAATTTCATTTGCCCCGAATATTCCATCAATGTGGTCCCTTTTTATTCTTGGTGCATGTTTTTGAACTATGTCTATCGCCCTAATCTTATTCTCGGAGCAGATATAAAAAATGCATTCATAATACTTGTCTCTCCCTACATGCCCCCCTTTTGCAAATACTTCAAAGTACTTTTTTTCCCCTTTGCAACCTTTGCACCTGTGTTCTACATATTTTTCCTCGGAAATTTCATAGACGTCTTTTATTACCTCAGGATTGTTCCTCCTTATCTCTGGTCTTTTCTTAACCATTTCTATAGCAATATCCTTTGTCTCTCCATACATAACCAAATTGATTAAAGGAATCTTACTATCTTTGTTAATTTTACTGCTCAATGCTTTGATTTTATAATATGGCATTCTTACCTCCGGATTATTATTTTGACTTTATTAAACATAAAAACCACCTTTTCACCCCCTTTTGTGGTCTCTATATTACCTGTCCATTTTCAAGTTACTCTTCCGCATAGGCGGATATACTAATATACTACCATATGTTTATCTCGTTTTAAAAGAGACCCTAAAATTGAGCATTTGCTTGTCCAAAAAATGCCACTTCTATTTTTTTCTCACGTTTCTTGCTTAATAAAAATATAATAATTATTCAGCGGTTATAGAAAAATCCCCCGAAAGTTTTTCAATCGGGGGACTAAGATATTTTCGATAATTTGTTATTTCAGTATATTCTTTACCTGATCTACCTTATCTTTATTTTCTGTAACATCAACAGTGAAGACTGTCCTGTCTTTTAACTCAACTTTGAAGCTTTTTGTTAATAGTCCTTTTACTTCTACTGATGCGATGTCCTCTTTTCTGAACTCTTTGTACGAAGAGATTGTTCCATCATCAAGTTTGATGAAGTAGAATCCTGAACCATTTATTGCAAGTATTTTCAGATTTTTCTTCCCAGTTGCAATATTCGCAAATGTTGCATTTACTCCTGATCTGTAATTCGGAAATCCTGCTATCCATGTATCACTTGCATCAATTGCTCCAATTTTCTTCAGGAGGGGAGAAAGGTTATTAAGTTCAGCCTTTTCATAACTGCCAGAAACTGGTTTAACTGCATTCGCTGCTTTTTCTGCAGCTGCTGCTTCCCTTTTTGCCATCTCCTTTTCGTACTCTTCCTTGGAAGCTCCGCTAAGGTTACTTGTGACGGCTTTTTCCATCGCATTCCCTATTTTTTTGCTTAAATTGTCTAAAAATCCCATAATTTTTCTCCTTTCTAAATTTTTCCTATGATACCAAAATATGAAAACCTATGTCAATAGTGACAGATTTTCAGGCATTTTCATAAAAAACCAAACATTTTTCTTTTACTAAAAATTACCCGGAGTTACTTATTTTAGAAACACTTGGGGAAATCGGGACAAGATACCTTTCAAAATAGTTTTTTTCTTGAAGCACTTTTTGTCGTTGTTTTTCTTTCCTTTACAGCTTTCGCAATAATAACCTGCAGCCCTTCTTTATCGTCGATGTCCAGGATATAGTGCTCCTTCGCGCCATCATAAGGGAATCCCGTGAGGGAATTATCCATTAAATCTTTGATGGAATCCAGTTTTTTAATATACGGAGTGTTATCGCAAACAAGAACCACGGGGACATTGTCTACGTAGACCATGTATTCCCCGAACATTTTTTTGTATCTGATCTCTCCTGAATCTCTCAACTGATCACAAATATATTGAACAAAGCTTAGGTCGGACGCCATTTTTTTCCTTCTTTTTTAAATAATAAAGAACTTAGGGTTATTCCTCTGGAATTTGCTTTTTAAGGATAATAGCGATGAAATTCATATACTTCCATCCACCAGCCTCTATTGCTGCCCTATCACCTACAGCGTATGGATTTTCTGATTTCAACCAATCCCTCCAAGCTTCCTCGTTCACATCCATTTCCCCTATATATTCTACCCTTGAATCCAAAGAATTCGATACTATCATTCTCCAAAAATTTAGATCCTTTATAGTCTCCAATTGCTCGGGAGTCCACGAAAGGAGAAGTTCATTTGGATATTTACCTTTGAAGTCTTTTTTCATACCAGGGATTACAATGTATATATATCCCCCATTTTTTACAAACGGAAGTAATTTTGCATCGAGAAATTCGGTATTCATTCCATAATAATGATAGGAGTCAATAGATACTATTGCATCAAAAAAACCTTTAGCAAAAGGAAGATTGTTCGCATCTGCCTTTATCGGGACCACCTGATCCCTTGACACTCCCATTTCCTTAAAAAACACTAAATTGTCCGATGGGTCACTCCACAGGTCGGCGGCATATACCTTATATCCATATTCCTTTGCTAAAAACACAGAGGTAATCCCGTTGCCACTTCCAAGATCCATAACAATAGCACCTTCAGAAGTTTTGTTTCCCTCCAAAAGCTCCTCGGCAAGCTTTAAAGGGTTGGGTCCCATAATTTTTTCTTTCAACATTTCAAAGTCATACTTCTCGGTTTTTTCGAATTTCATAATATACTCCTTGGCGCGGGTCATTGTATTTTAGATTTAATCATGCTATCACGCTAACTTCAACGCCACACAAGACTATTATATACTTTTATTAACAAGAATATATACATACCATATCGAAATTTTGTCTATATTTTTGTTTGTTAATTCTCAAAGTAAATACATAAGTTGAGAATTAGTACTGTTTTTTTCTTGGATCATACTTCATCTTGTAGTGCAGCATATCCTCTTTCGCCTGTTCTAATCTTTACGACATCTTCAACATCATATATGAATATTTTTCCATCTCCATAATTACCTGTATATAGAGCCTGCTTTGCAGCTTGCACAACGGTCTCTACGGGAACTTTTGTAACAACAACATCCATCTGAAGTCTGGGCTGTAATCTTGTCTCAAGTTTTACTCCCCGATAGTAGTTCTGGGCTCCCATTTGCATTCCGCATCCCTGCACCTGAGTAACAGTCATACCAGTTATCTGAATAGCATCCAACGCTGCTTTAAGTTTATCAAATCTTTCGGACTTGAATACTATGCTTATTCTGGTAAACTTATGCTTTCCGTTATTCTTTTGTATTTCAGACTCAAAATGTCCCGAAGGAATTGCCTTTTCCATTGGGACAACCCCGATTCCTTCCTCTCCGTCGTATAGTGTTTCAGTAACTGGAACAAAATCTGCATAGCAAGTAGATAATCCGTGCTCAGCTGAATCTAATCCTAGTATTTCTTCGGTCTTTGAAACTCTCAACCCATGAACCTTCTTTATTAAAAGAAATACACCTATCATAGTAATAGTAGCGTAAAGCGCGACAGACATAACGCCTAAAACTTGTACGCCCAAAAAGGAGAAGGCCTGATTTACAGTCAAAGCGTCGTTATATATAAATCCAGAGATTATTCCCTTTTCTTTGCTGAAAACCCCTACTAGAACAGTTCCTATAAAACCCGAGATACCATGGACTCCTATTGCACCCACAGGATCATCTATGTGTAACTTTTTGTCTATAAATTCAATTGCAACTACCATTAGTACAGCTGCTATAAGCCCGATAAAGAATGATCCTGCAACCGACACCTCCGCCGTCCCTGCGGTGATAGCAACTAAGCCTGCAAGAGCTCCGTTTAGAGTCATAGATACATCTGGTTTTTTGTATTTTATCCAAGTAATTATCATAACTGTTGTAGCTGCCGTTGAAGCAGATATAGTGGTAGTCGTAAATATTTCTGCAGCATCTGCAACAGTAGTTGCAGCAGCTCCGTTAAAGCCATACCATCCAAACCACAGTATGAATACCCCTAGTGCTCCCAGGGTTAGACTGTGTCCGGGGATAGCTTTTGACACAATTTTTCCGCTAAGGTCTTTTGTATATTTTCCAATCCTTGGGCCTAATATCTTAGCCCCTATAGCTGCTGCTATTCCCCCCACCATATGAACGGCCGTAGACCCTGCAAAATCAATAAAGCCTAACTGGCTTAACCATCCACCGCCCCAAATCCAGTGTGCTTCAATTGGATAGATTATTGCACTTATTACTATACTGTATATACAATATGAGCTGAATTTAGTTCTTTCCGCCATTGCTCCGGACACTATTGTTGCCGTTGTTGCACAGAAAACCATGTTGAACATTAACGAGGCAAAATTTTCTTTAGGTATCATAAATGGGTTAAATGGAGTTCCAATTATGCCAAATATGGAATCCCCCATTAGAATGCCAGCTCCAAACAACCAAAACACTACAGATCCTAAAGCAAAGTCCATTAAGTTTTTCATTATTATATTCCCTGCATTCTTTGCCCTGGTAAAACCAGTTTCAACCATGGCAAACCCAGCTTGCATAAAAAAGACCAAGGCCACACCGATTAGACACCATAGCCCAATGTATTCACTCTCCATTTGAGAAAATACTTGGGTAATGTCTTGCGCTAATAACATTTTCATAACTCTACCTCCATATACACAAAAGGGCCGTCTTCAAGACAGCCCCTTTGCTGAGAATAAATAAAAACAGGGCGCAACATATGTCGCACCCTTGCATGTATGGAGTATGCCACCCTAAAGAACGCTTGTCAAATGTTTTTTGTGGATATTTTATGGCTACACTATTCAAATATTTCACTAATCGCTAACCTATCGTATATAGTATTAGATAGTATATATTCGTTT
>MWEH01000092.1 GCA_002070965.1 Firmicutes bacterium ADurb.Bin080
AATCAACAACTAAGGAGATACAACAGAGAATACAACTCATACCCTATGCGCCCACTTAACTGGAAATCCCCCAACGAAGTTCTTACTTCTTTTTTTTCAGCAAAAGTGTAACAAATGTTTTACAACCCTACAACATCCTTTATATTAAAAAAAATTATATTATTTCGAATTATTTTATAACAACGTGGGTTTACTAACTTTTGATTTCTTTCACAAAAACAACTATTCAAAAATATTCTGTTTTATTCAAAACAAAAGCGTGATACACCGTTGTTTTTTTCCGTAAAAGAATTGACAACAAAAATATCTTAATGTAAACTAATTTAAGTGATTATATTGAGGGTCACAACGGGGTGTAGCGCAACTTGGTAGCGCACTTGGTTTGGGACCAAGGGGTTGGGAGTTCAAATCTCTTCATCCCGACCATTACTAAATGGGGGCCTTTAGCTCAGTTGGTTAGAGCGGTCGGCTCATAACCGATTGGTCCGCGGTTCGAGTCCGTGAAGGCCCACCATAAACTTAATATGAGACTAATGATGCGGTCCGGTAGTTCAGTTGGTTAGAACGCTAGCCTGTCACGCTAGAGGTCGAGGGTTCGAACCCCTTCCGGATCGCCAATTTTTTGGCTTGGTAGCTCAGTCGGTAGAGCAAGGGACTGAAAATCCCTGTGTCGGCGGTTCAATTCCACCCCAAGCCACCAGAAAATCCTTAGTATCATTATTGTCTGTGAATGCTGGCTTAGCTCAACAGGCAGAGCAGCTGATTTGTAATCAGCAGGTTGTTGGTTCGATTCCAATAGCCAGCTCCATATATATGGGTAGGTTCCCGAGTGGCCAAAGGGAGCAGACTGTAAATCTGTTGTCAGTGACTTCGATGGTTCGAATCCATCCCTGCCCACCAAAAAAAGGGGCTGTTAAGAGAAAATCTTAACAGCCCTTTTCCATAGATATCTTTATTTACAATCCATATACATATTGAACCATAATGATCTCTATTTCCCGCGATTCATATGTATAACCGGTAATAAAATTATAATTAGTAGGATGTTTAACTAAAAGTGTTATAACATCGCCTACTTCTAAAGTCTTTACGATATCTCCAAGAGTATTTATATCAGTAAAATACATTGTTTCATCGGAAACCTTAATTCCAGTAATGATATCGTTAATATATATTTTTTTATCATCCGTAGCTGAAGAATTGTGTTGCGCAACTGAACCATAAACATTTAATGCAACAATTGAATAAAAGTATTTATTCTCTTCACTATTGAATGCACCTTGTACTGTTACACCTAAACGAACCTTTCCCTCTATGTAACCTTTATATTCATATTCTGGATTACCCGCTGTACTCAAGAGCGATTCCGCAATATCAATTGCATCATCTATTTTAATAGCATATCCGATACCTTCAACATCTGTTCCTACACTTTTTGCGTTAACGATTCCTACAAGTGCTCCTGAATAATCAAAAAGAGGGCCTCCGGAATTTCCAGGGTTTACAGCAACATCAATTTGAAGCAGATTCATTGAGACACCATCCATATTAATAATTCTTTCTGTCCCACTAATAATTCCTTGCGTAACACTTCCACCAAGCGTTCCTAATGGATTTCCGATAGCAAAGACTGATTCAGCTAACTCTAAAGGGGCTCCTCCTTCTTCTAGCATATTTCTGACATCAGCTGTAGGAAAAATTCCAGAAGTCTTCAAAACGGCTATATCTTTTTCATCGTCTCCACCTATTAATTCGCAATCTAGTTTAGTTCCATCAACTAATATTGCTTCGACTTCTGATGCTTGGTCTATTACATGACAACAAGTAAGAATAAAAGAAGAATTGTTTGATTCATCTGTTGCAAAGAAGACGCCGGAACCTGAAGAATTACCTTCATTTCCCTCACCATCAATAACAACGCAAGATAGTGAAACAACTGTATCTCTTACATTTTGAACAACTTCTGGAAGTCCTCCCTCAATAATTGTTGGTGTAACTGTATTTATACTAACCTGATATTCTGCAGGTGTGCCCACTGTGAAGTTTGAATCGTTGCTTTCGTTAGACGAGTTGCTAGAAAGTCGGTCTGAATTCAAATCTAATCCAACAAAACTTGGGCTGCAAGCAACCCCAAAAAATGTCAAGGTCGAAATCAGAATAAGTATAAGACAAAATGATTTTTTTCTCATAAGTTAGAGTCTCCTAAATAAGCAGATATTTTCTCCTATATATAATAACAATGTTTTGTGAAAAATATGTGAAAAAATATTTATTAATATCCCGAAAGATATTTTACTTTCTTAATAAATTATAATACAATTTTTTTATGAATAATACACAAAAATTTTCTTTTTTAAAATATGATGCAGCATATATTTCAGATCCTTCTAATTTGTTCTATTTGACAAATTACAAAAATGATGATGCAAGAATAATTATCACTAAGAACGAGAATCTGTATATATCAGATAAGAGAGTAGAAGAAGAATTTAAAAATGTTTGTCCTCATTTCCGATTTGTTGATATCGGTGAAGGCGGAGGGTATGTCCAAAAATCTTTAGATTGTTTAGATAATTTTAAGATAAAAAGAATCGGGTACGAGGATTTAAGCATTTTAAATCATGAGTATTCTATGTTTAAGGGATTTAAATTATTACCTATTTCCAAAGAAATTCAGAAAATTCGTTCTATAAAAGAAGAAAAGGAACTTTTGTTGATTGAATCCGCACAAAAGATTACAGACTTAGTATTTTTAAAAATTTTAGATTTTATTAAAGTTGGTATATCAGAAATTGAATTAGAGTGTTTTATCAATAGTCAGATTTTCCTTAATGGAGGAACTTTGGCATTTGATACTATTGTCGCATTTGGACAAAACACCTCAAGACCTCATGCTCATCCTTCCCACAATGTCTTACGTGAAAGAGATATAATAACTATCGATTTTGGCGCAAAATATAATGGTTATTGTTCAGATATGACAAGAAGCATAGCTTTTGGAAAACCCGAAAATGATTACATTTATCTCTATCAATTAGTATTAGAGGCACAAAAGGCATCTTTAGATAAACTTAAAGCTGGAATGTCCGGAGCTGAATGCGATGCTTTAGCAAGGAATTACTTTGCAAAATATAATATGGATTCATACTTTACACATTCACTAGGACATTCGCTAGGCATAGATATTCATGAAAAGCCTCTATTAAGTAGATTTTACAAAGGAATTATTGAGACTAACGTAATAACAAGCGTTGAACCTGGCCTATATCTTCCTAATAAATTTGGAGTTAGAATTGAAGATATAGTTGTTTTTTGTCAAGATGGTGTTCGTAACTTGACAAAATCCCCTAAAGAACTGATAATATTATAGTCGATTGACAGGAGGTTATAATGGCATATATTAATGCAGGAGATTTTCGTAAAGGAATTACTTTTGAATTGGACAACGGCTCAGTCCAAGTTATAGTTGAATTTCAACATGTTAAGCCTGGGAAAGGCTCAGCATTTGTCCGCGCAAAAATGAGAAACGTAATGACAGGCGGAGTGATTGAAAGAACTTTTAACCCAAGTGAGAAATATGAACTCGCTCATATAGAAAGGAAAAAAATGGAATATAGCTATAATGACGGAGATTTATATTATTTTATGGATAGGGATACATTTGATATGGTCCCTATGAATAAAGGTATTGTTGACGATGCTTTGAGATTTATAAAAGAGGGGAGCCCTGTAGATATTTCGTTTTTTAAAGGGTCTGCTTTTTCAGTTGAGCCAGAAAATTTTGTTGAATTATTAATAGTTGATTGTGAACCTGGATTACCAGGGTCAACTGCTCAACCGGGGACAAAGACTGCCGTGTTAGAAACTGGTTTTTCTGTTCAAGTTCCATTATTTGTTAATGAAGGTGAAACGATAAGAATAGATACAAGAACCGGAGAATATATGTCTCGTGTATAACGCGTTCTTTTTACATTCATTAAGTCCTTCGTACGAAGGACTTTTTTATTGTATGCGTGTTGATTATAAGAAGTAATATGTGGTATTATCATAAAATGGGTAAGAATAAGTTAGAAAAACAAGTGAACAATAGATACACTGAGCTAATTGATTCCATAATTATCAAGGCTATTAAAAACAATGACGCGGTATCTGTTCCAAATACTTTATCAAAAGACAATGATTCGTCTCAGGTTTTTTCAAAAGTAATTATTAATGATTATTTATTGGAGATAGATTTTGAAATTGACATCAAATACGGTTTTTGTATTACTGAGATTAGTTGTATGCTACAAGAACAAATAATGAATGATATTGAGAAAAACACTAAGTTTAAAGTAAAAAAAATTAATATTCGCGTAAGAAACGTTACCATATGAACATAACTATTAGAAAAAAAGCTCGAGAAAATTTGTTTAAACTTATTTTTGAACTTCTTTTTTCAAATTTTAAACCCAACAATAATTCCTTTTCTTCTTTATGTACCTCAGATTTTCCCCCAGAGGACATTAAATACATGAAAGATGTGTATTATGGTGTCATAGATAAATATAAAGAACTTTCAATTGTTATTCAAAAACATGCACAAGGGTTTAATCTTGATAGAATTTATAAAACTGATTTAGCCGCCTTATTACTTTCATCATATGAAATGATGTATCTTAATGATATTCCAATCAATGTTTCTATTTCTGAAGCTATTAATTTAGTCAAAGTTTATTCAACCGAAAAAAGCAGCTCGTATGTTAATGGAATACTCAGTTCAATTTATAAGGAGTTAACTAGCAAGAAATAACCATGTTAGAAAAAGAATATCTTTCTGTATCAGAATTGAACTCATATCTATCCGGTGTAATCGAAAATGATGCTTTATTGTGGGATTTAGTTGTTAAAGGAGAAGTATCAGGGATTAGTATTCATAAAGAAAACATATATTGTACGCTTAAAGACGAATATTCTCAAATATTTGTATGTGGGTTTAAGCTTAAGCAGAAGTATATGCCAAAGGAAGGAGATAGTGTACTTATTTCTGGAAGAATTTCATATTACATTAAGACGGGCAAACTATCATTTGTCGCTACTGAAATCGAATTATGTGGGTCTGGAAAACAGTATGATAAGTTCCAAGAACTCAAAGCGAAATTAACTAAAGAAGGACTTTTTGAGGCATCACATAAAATTTTGCCACCAGCATTTCCGCAAAGAATAGTAGTAATTACTAGCAAAGAGGGAGCTGTCATTAAGGATATATATCGGACCATTCATAAGCAAAATAAATCTATTGATGTTTCGATTTATAATGTTTCCGTACAAGGCATTACTTCCGTAAAGGAAATTGTTGAAGCTATTTCTTTCTTAGATAAACAAAATTTTGATATGATTATTTTGGCTAGAGGAGGGGGATCCACTGAAGACTTGAGTGCATATAATGCTGAGGAGGTTGTTCGAGCAATTTACTCAGCAAATACCTATATTATTTCTGCTATCGGTCACGAAGTTGATTTTACACTATCGGATGCAGTTTCAGATTTAAGGTGTTTAACTCCAACTGCTGCAGGAGAATTTGTTGTTTCTCAATATAAAAATTCGATTAATAAAATATTATCATCTTTATCTATTATAGAAAAAATAGTCAATAATAGACTCGAAATAACAAAATATTCTATTATAAACTACTTAAAGAAAATATCCCAAATAACCCAATTCAAGATTTTCTCAGTTTATAATAGAATATCATCCTTAATAAATACACTAAATTTATCTAATCCACAAAACTTATTTAACAAAGGATATTTTAAAATTAAACGGGGGGAAATAAATATTTCCTCAGTTCATGATATACGGGAAAATGATATTTTGAGTATTTATGGTAATAATGGATCTTTTGTCGCAAAGGTTCTAAAAAAAGATTAATTTTTGGAGGAATTTATTATGAGTTTAGAAAATGATATATTCAAAATAGAATCTATTACACAAAAGATAGAGTCTGAAAATTTGTCTGTTGATGAAATATTGAATTTATATGAAGAAGCTATACTTATATCTAAACAATGTTTGACTAACCTATCTAGCCATAAAGGGCGATTAACAGAGTTAAATTCATCTCTCGAAAAAATAATTATTGAAGATTATGAATAACAATATAATAGAGCTCTTGATCATAGAAATAGACGAAGAGTTAAAAAAATCAATTCTAAATTATTCAGGATATATTCCAGATAATCTTTATGATGGCATGCTATACTCCTGTTTTGGCGGTGGTAAGAGAATTAGACCATTACTATTTTTACTTTCATGCCAAGCCTTTGGTTTAGACAGAAAAGAATATTTAAGAATTGCTGCCTCAATTGAACTAATCCATAGTTATTCTTTAGTTCATGATGATTTACCCGGAATGGACAACGATTTAATTAGAAGAGGAAAAGCTTCAGTACATAATAAATTTGGCCAAGGAATGGCTATTTTAATTGGAGATGCACTTCTAAATTGTGCCTACGAAACTCTGTTTCAATTTTCTAAAGATTATAACCAATACATCGCTATCGCAAGCTATATTTCAAAAAAAGCTGGAGCTATTGGCATGATAGGGGGACAAGTTAAAGATATTCAAGGATTAATTCCTCAGAATATAGAACAAATCCTAGAAATATATGATGGAAAGACTTGCGCTTTGTTTGAGGCGGCGATCGTTAGTCCAGCCATATGTTTAAATTTCCCTAGTGTTAAATTTTTTAAGATAGAAAGGTTTTCAAATATTGTTGGGAAAATATTTCAAATAAATGATGATTTTTTAGATTATCACCATAAATCTGAAAAAATTAATATAATTAAAATAATTGGTGAAGATAATACAAACATACTATTTAATGATTTAAAGAAGGAGTTATATATTCTTGCAGAGCAGTTAAACCTAAATGATTCATTAATGTGGAAATTTATACGAAAGTTATTGAACATATAAATGGTTTGAAAGCCCTTTGTTTGCAGAGTTTTTACGTATATGATATAATTTATAAGTTGATGGCGGTACAGTATTCTAGTCAGATACGGTACGAGCAAAGGCGGGGCTAAAATACCGTCAAAGAGCATATCGATGAAGTTTCTTGTGTTTGCTTGGATTGCCCAAATCCGGGCGTATGCTGGAAGTTAAGGTTTTTGGGCGTTTAACAATGGCATGTTGAAGCCGACCCAATTACCGTGGAGACCTATTACGGACAAACCTTAGGGTTTTTCTGAATGGGATTAAACCTGCATCGCGGTAAGCAATATCTGTGTGCAGTGTAGCTTGCCTTGAGTGTCCTAGTGAGGAATAAGGTTCAGAATCATACTAAGTACGCGAACTTTTGATGGTCTATGCTTATGAAACCTAGGGTGCAAAAGAGGATAGTTCGTATCCATTCTGTTAAAGAAATTTTCTAGACTGACACAATTAAGGATTATAGTGTGTTCTAAGTGGCGATTCGGTTATGTTTTGAGCAATCAGACATTGTAGAATTTCAAAGGAAACTGCTTGGACGGCAACGACAAGTATTTTACAGGGAAAGCCTACCGAACCTAAAGACGCAAGGTTTACTTAATTTACACCTCCATCAACATTTTTGAGGATTTAATGAACTTAGATGATAATAATAAAGAAAATTTTAAGAGCAACTCTGAAAATAACCTGGAAGTAAATTTCACAGACAAACAAACTTTAAAAGAAAAATCCATTACCACGAATATTGATTCTTCCTCTACCCAACTCCGAAAAAAAATATCAAAAACAAAGAAGAAAAATAATGGATTAATATGGGCTTTTAAAATCACTTTTATTACTCTCTTCCTTGCCGCTTTTTTTTCTCTAATATCTGAGTTTACTAACTATTTCCATTATATAATATCTATTATCTTGCTGTTTATATTAATTTTTTTAAGTCTTATTGCAGATGCTATTGGTGTTGCTGCTACATCATGTAATCCAGAACCTATTTATGCTTTAGCAAGTAGAAAAGAACCAGGAAGCAAACAAGCTCTCTTACTTATAAGAAATGCAGAAAAAGTATCAAATATCTGTTGCGATGTAATTGGAGATATTTGTGGGATTGTTAGCGGAGCTTTATTAATAGGTATTACTTATAAGTTCTCAGCATCTTTTTCTGAATCTGCTAAACTAATAATTAATATTGCAGCGGCAAGTATTGTTGCAGGATTTACTGTTGGTGGAAAAGCTTTTTTTAAAAATATTTCTGTACGTAGATCAAAAGATATTGTGTTATTAACAGCAAGGTTTATATCTATTTTTTATAATCCGAAAGATATGCCAACAAAGAAAAAGAAAAAATAGATATAATAAGTCTTACATTTTTATTATTCCTTGTATATTATGCAATTGAAATGTATAATAATATCTATGATTATTGGAATTTATACAAATTTATCAAAAGATATAGGGGGAAAAGTTACAACCTCTATTTTTAATCTACTTTCACAAAATAGTTCCGTGACTATTAATTTATCTGATGAATTGAGGGTATTAAATTTAAAAGGGGAATACTTTAGCAGAAACTCTCTAGCTCAGAACTCTGATTTAGTAATTGTTTTAGGAGGTGATGGGACAATACTTCGAATAGCCAAAGAATGTGCTTTATATAATACAATGATTTATGCTATTAATTTAGGGAATCGTGGTTTTTTAACTGAAGAAGAGAACTTTGATATAAATTCACAAATCACCTTTTTATTAAAAAATGAATATGCTCATGATAGAAGAAAATTAATAAAAATAAAAACAAAAGACAATAATTTTTTTGCGCTTAACGAAGTGGTTTTAGCACGTGGGTCAAGAACAAAAACAATGAAATGTGAAGTATTAGTTAATGGTACTTTATTCGATTATTACACGTCTGATGGAATAATTGTATCTTCTCCCACTGGATCTACGGCTTATAATATATCTGCTGGAGGGCCAATTATTGCCCCTGATGTTGAGGCATTTGTAATTACTCCAATTTGTGCCCACTCTTTACATTCGAGACCTATAGTCGTAAACAATTTATGCAGTATTTGGATATCTCTTTTACATGCGGAACCTTATGCTCACTTGAATATTGATGGTGAAGATATTCTCAATCTTGCTGACGGGGATTCGATAGAGGTCTCTACATCAGATTTGGTAGCAACTTTTATCCGAAAGCCTGATTACAATTATTTTTCTAGATTATCTAACAAAATGAGAAAATGGAGCGATATAGATTCATTTAATTTTTAGGGGGTATAAATGTCCAGAACTGACAGACAAGAAAAATTAATAGAAATAATTAATTTTAATATTATCGAAAATCAAAAGCAATTGACTTCATTACTGAGAGAGTCTGGTTATGATATTACTCAAGCGACTGTATCAAGAGATATAAAAGAACTGGGTTTGATTAAGAGAAAAAATACCTCCGGTGTATCACATTATGTAAAACCTGTTGACCCTCGCCTGAGAAAACTTAAAACATTGTTTCACCAGTCGGTAATAAAAATTGATTATACAGGAAATATAATTATACTGAAAACCTTAAGCGGAGCAGCAAATTCAGCATGTGCTTTAGTGGACAGAATCGGAGAAAATGAAATTGTTGGGACAATAGCCGGTGATGATACAGTAATGATTGTTGTTAGAAGTGAGTCTTCTATTTCTAATGTAATTAAATTGTTAGAGAGTTTTAGAGAATAATATGTTAGGTTCATTACATGTAAAAAATATTGCTGTTATAAGAGATATTTCCATAGATTTTGGCAAAGGGTTAAATATTATTACAGGAGAAACAGGTGCAGGGAAATCAATTATTATTGATAGTATTAATTTTGTTCTAGGGGATAGGGCTGACAAAAATATTATTAGATCCGGGGAAGACACCGCAATAGTTGAAGCGGTTTTTTTTGCAAATAATTTTGAGCATATAATAAAAGAGAATATAATTAATAATGGCGTTGATTGGAATAATGGAACAATAATAGTAAGAAGAACATTGAATGTTAATGGTAGATCTGAAATACGTGTTAATGGAGTTACAACAACATTATCTTTTTTAAAATCTATCGTATCTTATTTGATAGACATTCATTCACAGCATGAGACACAATCTTTATTTGACGAGAATAATCACTTAAGAATATTGGATGCTTATTCTTCTGAAACAAATTCAATACAGATTGTTTTTTCACAGAGATTAAAGGATTATAAACAATTGAATCAATTGTTGGTTTCATTTCCTCAGACTTCCGAAATTGAACAGCAAATTGATATTTTAAATTTTCAAATTAACGAAATTGAAGAATCTAATTTTTATGATTCTGAAGAAGAATCATTAATAAAAGAAAGAAATGTTATGCAAAATAGTGAAAAGATAATCTCCTCTTTAGTAAACGCAATTTCTCTAATAGACGGAAATGATATGTTTGGAGTAGAATCAATTATCTTAAATATTTTAAAAGAAATTAATTTTTTAAATAAGATTGATACCGCATATGAAGCGATTTCCAACAGATTGGATAGCATACTCATAGAAACACGCGATATAAAAAGTACATTAGAAGATTTTCTTAAGAATATTACTATTGATGAAAACAAACTACAATTGATTGAAAAGAGAATCGAACAAATCCGAAAAATTAAAAGAAAATATGGAAGCGATGAAAAAACAATAAATACATTTTTATCGAAATCAAAAGAAAGAAGAGATTTCTTATTAACAGCAGAAAAAAAGCGTTTGGAAATTATTTCAAATATGAATCTACTTGAGACTGAATTGATTAAACTTGGACAAAAACTACATAATCTAAGGTTATTATCCAGCAAAAGTTTTTCCGATGATATTGTAAAACAATTAAATGATTTAGGGATGAAAAACGCGTCTTTTTTTGTTTCAGTTGAACTTTTAGATGATTTTACTAACAATAATTTTATTGATCTAAACCTTCTCGGCCCAGATAAAATTAAATTTCTAATATCATTGAACAAAGGGGAGCCATTAAAAGATTTAAAAAAAATTGCAAGTGGGGGTGAAATGAGCCGAATAATGCTTGGGATAAAAAATATTACTGCCAATCTCGAGGGAATCGATACTTTAATATTTGATGAAATAGACTCAGGAATATCTGGCAATGCCGCAAAGACCGTTTCTCAAAAATTATATAATATATCTATAGGAAGACAGGTAATAGTTGTAACTCATTTATCTCAAATTGCTGCAATGGCAGACTATAATTTTCTTATAGCCAAACATGTTTCGGGAAATGAAACTTTCACAGATGTATTTTTACTAGATGAAGAAGGCGTAATCAATGAACTAATGCGAATAGCTGGGAGTAGTAATTCAAGTAAAGTTGGATATCTATCGTCAAAAGAATTAATACAATGGGCTTACGAATATAAAGCTACAATTAATAATGTAATTTAAATTTATTATTACATAATTAACCTTAATTTGTAATTATATATTTTTTCTCTATTCTTTTCAATATCTTATTGCTTGTGATAATTTTCATTATAAAGTATAATTTTTATAAATAATATAATTCGAGGAAAATATGGAAGATAGCATATTAGCTTTGCTGGATAATGCAAAAAAAGAAATCGTTGCTTCTAATAGTACATCTTTTGTTAATGAAGTGAGAGTTAAATATATAGGACGAACCGGCTTATTGACAAGCATGTTAAAAGACCTGAAGAATTTTCCTAGCCAAGACAGGCCTGCGATAGGCAAATTATTAAATGATGCTAGAATTGCAATTGAAAATTTAATCTCCCAAAAAACGGCAGAATTAATAGTTGAAGAACAAAAGCAAAAAGAATATAACGAGACTTTAGATATATCTTTATCACTACCGTCATATAAGAGAGGCGTTCTACACCCATTGTCTATTGTAAAAAACGAAATTATTGATATTTTTACTGGCCTTGGTTTTAGTATTGAAGATGGACCAGAAATTGAATTATCTAAATATAATTTTGAACTACTTAATATCCCCGCTGACCATCCATCTCGGGCTTTCTGTGATAGTTTTTATATTTCTGATGATATTTTATTACGAACTCAGACATCTGGAATCCAAGCAAGGGTCATGGAAAAAACACTTCCTCCGATCAAAATCATTTGTCCCGGCAAGGTATATCGTCCCGATGATGACGCAACACATTCTCCTATGTTTCAACAAATCGAAGGTTTATATGTTGATAAAAATGTATCCTTGGCTGATTTAAAGAGTGTTTTGCAGCTTTTTGCAAAAAAGTTTTTTTCTGAATCAACAAAAGTTAGATTTAGACCATCTTATTTCCCTTTTACTGAACCTAGCGTTGAAGTTGATTTAAGTTGTGCAATGTGTGGTGGCGCAGGATGTTCCCTTTGTAAAGGGACTGGTTGGCTAGAACTATTGGGGGCAGGTGTAGTAAATCCAATCGTTCTTGATAATTGTGGTATTGATTCCTCAATTTATAGTGGATTTGCATTTGGAATTGGTATTGAAAGAGCTACTATGGTTAAATATGGCATCCCAGATATGAGAATTCTTTTTGATGGGGATGTAAGATATATCGATCAATTTAGATAGTATTTGGGTTTTCGAGGTTAAAATGTTAGTTCCTATTAGTTGGTTAAAAGAATATGTAGATATTGAACTATCTCCAATGGATTTAAAGGATGCTTTGGTTCGTGCAGGTTTTGAAGTTGAGGATATTATAGATTTATCAAAAAAAATAAAGAATGTATACACCTCAAAGATACTAAATATAAAAAATCATCCTGCTGCCGAGAAATTGATTGTTTGTGAAGTAAACTCAAAAGATAATAATAATTTCTTTATAGTTACAAATGACCTTAGTTTGCAAATTAATGATATTGTACCGTTAGCATTAGATGGAGCAAACTTATACGATGGGACAATTATTCATAGGGGTACGGTTAGGGGATTTAATTCAGATGGCATGTTTTGTGGCCCAGAGGAAATTGGAATCTTTGACACTCTAAGTTCAATAACCCCAAAAAATGTTTATAAATTTTCCAATTCAACAGCAGTTGGAGAGGATGTTAATATTATTTTAGGGCGAAATGAAATTGTTTTAGATATTTCAATAACAGCTAATCGTAGTGATGCAAATAGCATTCTAGGCATAGCCCGTGAAGTATCTGCAATTACTGGCAAGCCTCTAAAAAAGGATTTTTTAAAAGAGTATTTGTCTCTATCACCTTTGACCAAGGTTAAATGCGAAATAGAGGACAATAAAAAATGTAAAAGATATATTGCCTGTTTAGTCAACAATATTACGATTAAAGAGAGCCCTGAATATATTAAAAAAAGGCTTAAAGCAGTTGGGATTAATTCTATCAACAATATAGTAGACTTGACAAACTATGTAATGATTTCAGTTGGGCAACCGTTGCATGCTTTCGATTTTTCAAAAGTATCTGGTAACTCCTTAAAAATTAGGCCCGCAAGAGAGGGTGAATCAATAACTGCCTTAAATGGCATAATATACTCCCTAGATAAATCCATGTTAACTATTTGTAATTCTAATGAACCTATGGCAATTGCCGGAGTAATGGGAGGACAGGGTCATTCAATAGATTCAAATACACAAGATATTATTTTAGAAAGTGCTAATTTTGCCCGTGAATCTGTAAGAAACACCTCAAGGTCTTTACGATTACAGTCAGAGAGTTCATTAAGATTTGAAAAAGGAATTGATTTCTATTCTCAAGAGCTAGGGATAATTCTAGCTCTTCAAATTATCAATGAAGAAAATTGGGGAACTTCTGACTCAATATTTGATTCATTGAAAATAGTTCCTCAGCAAAAGATTATTTCATTTAAATCAACGGACATATCTAAAATTTTAGGTATCGATATAAATAATGAGGACATAATTGTTCCGCTTAAATCTTTAGGCTTTAAGATAGCTATTCAAAAAGACTATTTTAATTGTACCGTTCCAAGATGGAGAGATGATATATGTGGAATCAATGATATTGCTGAAGAGATCATTCGTATAATAGGGTATGATAGATATGATAAAATAGATGCACAAAGAATAGGAACTGTTATTTTAGGACAAAAAGGAGATCTTTTTAAGCTTACTGAAAAGGCTAAAGATATCTTACTTGGTGATGGTTTCAGCGAAGTTGTTAATTATTCATTTATTCCCCAGAAAGCTTTATATGAAATAAATGTTGCTAATGATTTTAAGGAAAAAATCATTTCTTTGCTTAATCCGTTAAGCGAAGAATATGCAATTATGCGTCCTTTATTATCTTATAGTATGATAAAGGTAATGGCAAAGAACTTTATAAGAGGGAATAAAAACGTAAAGCTATTTGAATTGGCGAAGACATATATAAAAACGGATAATCTTGCTTCCAAATTACCTCATGAAAATTATAAATTATGTATGAGTTCTTATGGGTCAAGTTTTTATGAGCTGAAAACTACTTTGGAAAGACTTATGTATTCATTTAGGTTTGATGTAATTTTTAAAAGAAAAATTCTACCTTTTATGCACGATTTTAGATGTGCTTCGGTAATCGATAAAATAACAGGTGTTGAAATAGGTTTTATTGGAGAGGTTAAAGAATCAATTTCAAAATCGGTGTTTGATATTACCGATAAGCTCTTACTCTGCGAAATTAATTTTGAATATTTGTTAAATAATTATCAAGGATACAAAAATTTTAAAAATATTTCTAAATATCAAATATCAGATAGGGATATATCCATAGTATTAGATAAGGATATTAATTCGCAAGATATTATTGAAACTGTACATGCTGCGGCAACTGAGCTATTAGTGGAAGCATATATATATGATGTTTATTATGGCTCTCAAGTAAATTCCAATCAAAAGAGTGTTTCTATAAAATTAAGATTTCAAAGTTACACTCATACACTTAATGATATAGAAATTAATGGGGAGATTGAACGCATTTATAATTTGTTAAAAGAAAATTTTAAAGCTTATCTTCGGTAGAATGGAAAATAAAACTCTCAGAGCTCTTGAATATTCAAAAATTCTAGAAAGAATATCAAAATATGCCTCTTCTTCCCTTGGAAAGACTGCGATATTAAAATTAACTCCAAATCTTGCACTAAATGAAATTATAATCTCACTAAATGAGATAGAACAAGCTTTTATTGCCTCTGAAAAATCTTCTAAAGGAATTAGTTTTTCTTTTGATGATATAACAGATATTCTAAATAAAGCTAAAGTTTTTTCTACCTTAAACAATATTGAACTATTGAAGGTATCAAAGTTTATTAAAATTGCATTTAATGTAAAAAATGATATTTTTAATGTTAAATCAGATAACATTTCCCTTCTGAAAGATTACGTTAAAGAACTTATTCTTCCAATCGAACTAGGAAAATATATTGAAGATAATATTTTATCTGAAACGGAAATCAATGATAATGCTTCCCAAACACTAAAAAGCTTACGAAAAAAAATTAGAACAATATCTGAACAGATAAAGAAGAAATTGGATTCATATGTTAACTCAAGAGAATTAGCTAAATTTCTTCAAGATAGTATTGTTACCATTAGAAACGATAGATATGTAATCCCGGTTAAAGCAGAATATAAAAATTCAATTGATGGGCTTATTCACGATCAGAGTTCAAGTGGTCAGACTTTATTTATTGAACCAATTAGTATCGTTGAGATGAATAATGAGTTGAAATCAGTTATTATTCTTGAAAATCTCGAGATTGAAAAAATTCTCCGGGATTTAACGATCAGAATATCTGCAAACGTTGATATCCTAATCCATGCGACTAAGTCTTTAACTTCCCTTGACGCCATTTTTGCAAAATCATATTATGCTTATGCTACTGATTCTGTTAAACCATCTATCAATTCAAATGGATTTATAGATATCGAACTTGGGAGACATCCTTTGCTTGATAAGAATATTGTTGTGCCAACAAGTATAAATCTAGGAAAGACATTTAGAGTTTTATTAATTACGGGCCCAAATACTGGGGGAAAAACTGTTGTTTTGAAATTAATTGGAATTATGGAACTGATGGCATTATCGGGTTTATACGTTCCAGCAAAAAAGGCTTTATTATCAATTTTTGATAATATTTATTGCGATATAGGAGATGAACAAAGCATTGAACAAAGTTTATCTACTTTTTCTGGACATATTTCTAATATTAAATATATAACTGACAATATGTCCAGTAATTCTCTCATCTTACTCGATGAATTAGGAGCAGGGACTGACCCTACTGAAGGAGCGGGACTGGCCATTTCTATATTAGACTATATTATTCATCATGATGCAAGAGCTATATTAACTACACATTTCAATGAACTTAAAGAATATGCATTTATTACTGATAATGTAGAAAATGCCAGTATGGATTTTAACCCAGAGACATATCAACCAACATATAAAATTATAATTGGGACACCAGGTCAATCAAATGCAATAGAAATTGCATCAAAAATTGGGCTAAAACCTGCTATTATTGAAAAAGCTAAGATTCATATTAATAAAGATAATACTCCAAATATCGAAATGATTAACGCGTTAGAAAAATCGTTGAGAAATGCTAGAACCAATCAGGATAATACTAATAAATTACTTCAAGAAATTGAAGAAAAAAACATAATTTTAGAAAAAGAAATAGAAAAAGTAAAAAATAAAAAATTAAGATTAGAAGAAAAAGGTGATGAAGAAACCAACAGAATTATTCAAGATGCTTTACTTGAGGCAGATATTTTAATAAATAACATAAAAGAATTAACTAATTCGCCAACAGATTCAGATTTGTTTAAAGCTAGAGCGATAAGGAAAAATATTCAAAATCTAAAAGGAAATGTTGACTGTAAATTAGTTTGTGAATACCCAGAACTTGCAACTCAAGATTTATTGGTCGGTTGTGATGTAAAAATATTACCATTAAATGTTATAGGAAAAATAATTTCAATTAATGATAATAAAAATTCAGTTGAAGTCCTTATAGGAAATATAAAGAGTATCTTTAAAAAAGAACAGCTGATTCCTGTTTATCTTCCTCCAAAAACTGAAAAAATAATTGCTAAAAATATTTCTTCTAATTTCAAAACAAACTCATTTTCACCAGAATTGAAGATTGTTGGTCTTACTGTTCCAGAGGCAATCCCTGAAATAGATAAATTCTTAAATAGTGGATATAATACCAGTATCAAATGCCTGAGAATAATTCATGGTATAGGAACGGGACGGTTGAGAGAAGGCGTCAGGACATTTCTAAAAAATCATTCTTTAGTTAAAGATTTCCGAGACGGTGATTATTTAGATGGAGGGAGAGGTGTTACATTGGTAACCTTGAAAAAATGATTTATTTAGATAATGCTGCCACTACTAAATGTTCAGAGGAGACAGTATCAATTGTCAATAGTTTTTTATCTACTAGATTTTTTAATCCTTCTGCGCAATACAAGCAATCAGTACTTATAAGAAGTGAAATCGATAATTCCAGAAACAATATCCTTAAGTCTTTGTCTGGAAAAGGGAGAATTATTTTTACTTCTGGAGGGACAGAAAGTGATTCTATTGCGTTGAATAACACTAAAAAAAAGCAGGGCTCAAAGATAATAATATCTTCTAATGAACACAGTGCAATATATTATTCTGCTCTTGAATTAAGAAATAGAGGGTTTAAATTAGAAATTTGTCCAACAGATAATCACGGCAAATTAAATTTGGTAGAATTTGAAAATTTATTAGATGAATCAGTAAGTCTGATCTCTATAATGCACGTAAATAATGAGACTGGGGCAGTCAATGACCTGAAGAAGATAGTTACTCTTGCAAGAAGCAAAGCACCTCTAGCGTTGGTTCACTCGGATGGAGTACAAGCAGTTGGGAAAATCCCTGTAAATCTTTCTGATCTCGATATTGAGCTGTATTCTTTAAGTGCACATAAAATAGGGGGCATGAAAGGATCTGGCGCTTTATTTATTAAAGAAGGAATAGAAATAACTCCATTTTTGTTTGGAGGAGGACAAGAATATGGATTACGCTCCTCTACTGAAAATGTAGCTGGTATCGTTTCTTTTGCCCGAGCAATAGAATCTAGAGTAATAGATATTAAAAGTAATTATAAAAAAATTACCAGTCTTTTCAATATTTTATATAATTATTTAGTAAACAATGAATATTTTAAAGTAATATCAGATGAAATTTTTGGATCAAAGTATATCTTGTTGTTTACAAATAAACTAATTAAAGGAGAAATCCTTCAAAATTTACTAGAAAGCAAAGGGATTATTGTTGGAACAGGAAGCGCTTGCTCCTCAAATAATAAAACCACACGAATTACTAATGCGCTAAAGTTATCAAAGACTGATTCTGAAGGGGTTATAAGAGTTAGCTTCTCTATTGATAATACTGAAAATGAGATTTATGAGATGATTTCAGCGCTAGATGGAATAATTAGGGAGTATAAATTATTATGTTTGTAGAGTATAATTGCATTTTAATAAGGGAAGGGGAAATCTTTTTAAAAGGGAAAAATCGTAACCAGTTTGAAAAACAACTATTAAACAATATTAAGTTCAAATTAAAAGATCACAAATACTCTATTAATGCATCCAGAAATAGGTTTTATATTGAATCTTTTGATCCTTCATATACAAATATCATACTAGAAGAATTAAAGACGGTTTTTGGTATCCATAGTATCAGCAGATGTATAAAAATTGAAAGTAATCTTGAAAGTATATTTTCTTTATGTTCAGTTATTATGCCTGCAAATGGATCTTTTCGCGTCAGTGTAAAAAGAGCTGATAAAAGTATTAAATTCACATCTGTAGAATTAGCAAAGGAAATTGGAGGAAGAATCTTACAGCGTAACCCAAATATTACCGTGGATTTGGAAAATTTTGAATATGAATTAAATGTAGATATTAGAGAAAATGGATACACTTACTTATATTTTGAAAAAATTCCTGGTGGAGGTGGATTACCAGTAGGGGTAAGTAATCGAGGGCTTGCCTTATTATCAGGTGGAATTGATAGCCCTGTAGCTACAATTATGATGTCAAAGAGAGGAATGAAAGTGGATGCCATTCATTACCATTCCTATCCATTCACTGGAGAACTTGCCTTGCAAAAAGTAAGGGATTTATGCAAAGTAATATCAAAATATAATTTAGGCATTAAACTCTACATTGTTAATTTCACGGAAATTCAACAAGAAATCTATAAGGCTTGCCCAAAAGAGTTTTTAATTACCATTATGCGTAGATTTATGATGAGAATCGCAGAAAAAATTTCTTTGCTTAATAATTTAAGCTGCATTATTACCGGTGAAAGTTTAGGCCAGGTTGCAAGTCAAACTATAGAGGGTATCACTAGTACTGATAGAGTTCTTTCATCACTATCTGTTTTAAGACCTCTTATAGCTTTTGACAAAACAGACACAATAGAATTAGCTAACAAATATAATACTTTTAAATTGAGTATTTTGCCTTACGAAGATTGTTGTACAGTTTTTCTTCCAGAAAATCCTAGTATACATCCTAATATTTTTGAAGTTGAAAAATCAGAACTAAATTTAAATCTTGAATCACTTATGCAAAGAGCTATAGAGACTTTAGTAATAGAAAAATATTAAAGATTTAGGAAACACAATTTTTTTACCTCAACAAAAATTTCTTACTTAGTAATAAAACAAGATCTTTTTATCCTATTTTAGTTAACATTTTAAAGAGGGTAATTTGTTGATAAGAACTCTCTATTATTGTATAATTTTACCATGAAAAAATATTATCTAGAATCTTTTGGCTGCCAAATGAATATTAGTGATTCTGAAACCATTGCTGGATATTTGGCAACAATGGATTTAGAAAGAACGCTTAATATCGCGGATGCTGATTTAGTTTTTTTCCATACCTGTTGTGTTCGAGATTCTGCCGAAAGTAAAATTGTCGGGAGGATTGGAGAAACAATTCATCTAAAGGAAAAGAAAAAAGATCTAATTGTTGTAATTTCCGGATGTATGATGCAACAACCAGGCGCGGCAGAACTCTTATCCAAAAAATTCCCACATATAGATTTAATGATTGGGACCTCCAATTTAAGTTCTATACAGGATTTATTAGAACAACTCATTAGAAATAAAGATAAGAAAAATAAATTTCAAAAAACTCAAATTGAATGTTTTAATGAATTAAATTCTAAATTCAATGAAAATGATGATGTTTTGCGATCATCATGGCCAAATGCATGGGTGCCAATTATTAAAGGATGTAATAATTATTGTAGCTATTGCATAGTACCTTATGTAAGGGGCCCAGAGATTAGTCGTATTCCAGAAAATATTATAAATGAAGTTCATCACTTGCTGAAAAATAATTATAAAGAGATAACGCTGTTAGGCCAAAATGTTAATAGTTACGGAAACGATTTAAACTCTGATTGGACCTTTACAAAACTAATTGAATCGATATCAAATTATGATTACAAATACAGAGTTCGTTTTATGACTTCTCATCCAAAGGATTTATCTCAAGATCTAATTGAAGCCATCGCAAAAAACAATATGGTTTCCAAACATATACATTTACCAATCCAGGCAGGGTCTGATAAAGTATTAAGATTAATGAATAGAAAGTATACACAAGAAAAATATATGAATCTACTTACTAATATTAAGAATCAAATACCTGGGGTATCGATAACAACAGATGTTATGGTTGGATTTCCCGGCGAGACAGAAGATGATTTTTTAGAAACTATGGATGTTATAAACAAAGCACAATTTCATAATGCCTATATGTTTGTATATTCTCAAAGAAAAGGGACTCCAGCCGCAAGTATGCCAAATCAAATATCTAGATTAGAAAAAATGGACAGAATATCCAGATTGATCAAACTACAGAATAGTATCTCCTGTGAGATCAGCAAAAAATATTTAAACACAACTTATGAGGTTTTAGTCGACAATATGATTTCAGGCGAAATTTATTGTGGAAGAACAGATAACGGTAGATTAGTAAAATTTAAAGCAAAGGATTCAAATATTATTGGAAGTTTTGTTAATGTTAAAATTAATTATAACAAAGGCTCATCTCTTTGGGGAGACATTATCTAATGGCTAAAACATTTGAATTGTCTGAAATGATGCAACATTATCTAAAAATAAAGGAACAAAACAAGGACTGTTTTGTATTTTATAGGTTAGGTGATTTCTATGAAATGTTTTTTGATGATGCTATTATTGCATCCAAAATTCTAGATATAACCTTAACTGGACGAGAATGTGGATTAGAAAATAGAGCCCCAATGTGCGGAGTTCCCTATCATTCAGTTGATAGTTATATAAATAAAATTGTAAAACTAGGACATAAAGTCGCAATTTGCGAACAGTTATCATTACCTGGAGAGAAAAAAGGATTGATTGACCGGGATATTGTAAGAATTATTACTCCTGGAACGATTACTAGCGATCAATCTCTTTCATCCTCGGATAATAATTATTTGCTTGCCTTTCAATTTTTAAAAGATAGTTATTCCTTAGCTTGGGCAGATATATCTACAGGTGAAGTTTTTTGCAAAGAGGAAGAGTTTCTTGAAAATAACCAAATTTTTGATTCTCTTTTGTCTATAAAACCATCAGAAATAATAGCAAACAGATATGGATACGAGTTTCTGCTAAATTCAGATTACGTAAACAATGATATGCTTCCTCGCCCCCAGGACTTTTATGAATATTCTTTTTCTCAAGAAAACGCGATTGATTCTATTTTAAATTTTTATAAAGTTAACAATATTGCTTCCTTAGGGTTAACTCTAAAGAAAAGCGCAATGGGTGCATTGGGAGCATTAACAAAATACATTTCTATGACTCAAAAAATTGACTTAAAACATTTTTCTCCTCCAAAGATAATTAGAAATGATTCATATATGTATCTAGATTTCACTACTATTAAAAATCTTGAATTATTAGAGAACATCTATGACCGAAGCAAGAAAGGAAGTTTACTTGGAATTATCGATAATACTGTTACAAGCATGGGAGGAAGATTTTTAAAACATTTATTGACGCATCCATTAAACAACCAAAACGAGATCAATTTAAGATTAGATGCGATTGAAGAACTAGTAAATACTCCTCAGCTAACAAAAGAACTCATAGATATTCTTTCTAAAATTAGAGATATAGAAAGATTATGTAACAAAATTTCTTACAATACAATAAATCCAAGGGAAGTATTAAGCATAAAAATCTCTCTAAAACAAATATCTGCAACTAAAATTTTTATAGCAAGATATAAATCAGATTTATTAAAAAGTCTTTATGATAAGCTTAATCCTCTTCAAGAAATGAACAACTTGATAGAAAATGCTATTGTTGAAGAACCACCAATCTCAACAAAAGAAGGAGGTATCATAAAAGATGGGTTTAATAAAACTTTAGATGATTATAGAGAAGCACAACGTAACTCAAAACAATGGCTTACTGAATATGAAATCAAAGAAAGAAATGATACAGATATAAAATCGTTGAAAATTGGATACAATAGAGTATTCGGATACTTTATAGAAGTGAGCAACTCTTACGTGACTAGAGTCCCCGAAAGATATATGAGGAAACAAACTTTATCGACAGGCGAACGATTTATTACAGAAGAATTGAAAGAAATGGAAGATAAGATTTTAGGGTCATATGAAAAAACCATATCTCTTGAGGATAAAATATATTGTTCTTTAAAAGATGAATTAAAAAAGAATATTTCTTCTATACAAGACAATGCAAAAACAATTGCATTATTGGATGTATTGACTTCATTAGCCTATTTAGCTTATGTTTCCAATTATTCCAGACCAGTAATAACCAATACAAGTGATTTAAAAATTATTAATGGAAGACACCCCGTAGTAGAAAACATACATAAAAATAATGAGTTTATCCCCAATGATGTAATATTTAACAATGAGCTTAAAACTTTAATCATCACTGGCCCAAATATGGCGGGGAAATCTACATATATGAGGCAAATTGCACTAATTGTAATATTGGCTCATATGGGTTCATTTGTTCCCTGTGAAAAAGCGTTAATCCCGATTATTGATAGAGTATTCGCAAGAGTTGGGGCTAGTGATAATTTAGCGTTTGGACAATCAACATTTATGGTTGAGATGAGTGAAGTTTCGAATATTATTAACAATGCTACAGAAAAATCATTAGTTTTATTTGATGAAATAGGCAGAGGAACATCTACAATTGATGGATTAGCTATAGCATGGGCAATATGCGAGTTTGTAACGCTTAGAATTAAATGTAAAACTCTTTTTGCAACCCATTACCATGAATTATCTGAACTTGAAAACATTATTTCAGAGATAAAGAATTTTCATGTACTCATAAAAGATGTAAATGGAAAAATAGTTTTTCTATATAAAATAGCAAGAGGGGGAGCGAACAAAAGCTTTGGAGTTGAAGTTGCTTCATTAGCAGGAATTCATACAGATATTATTTCTAGGGCAAGAAGTATACTTAATTCTCTAGAAGAATCTCATGACTCCATTGGATTAAAAGATCGAATTACTTCAAGTCCAAACAAAGATTCAATTCCTACCACGCAAATTGGGTTTTTTGAAAGTGACTCAAAATACAACGAATTATGTAAAATACTTGATGATATAAACGTTGATAATTGTACGCCCATTGAAGCCTTATCAATATTATCAAACCTAAAAAAAATGACAAAGACAAATAGGAAAAATAAAAAGTGATAATTAATATTTTAGATAGCACTGTATATAACAGAATTTCTGCTGGAGAAGTAATCGAAAATCCTTCTTCTGTTGTTAAAGAACTTTTAGACAATTGTATTGATGCTGGAGCGACTAGCATTTCAATTAAGACAAAAGACGGGGGATTATCATACATAGAAATAAGTGATAATGGTTCTGGAATCCCAAAATCAGAGTTATCCAAAACAATTCTGCCACATGCAACTAGTAAACTTAATAAAGCTGAAGATTTATTTTATATATCAACACTTGGTTTTAGAGGTGAGGCCTTGGCGTCAATTTCTGAAGTCAGCGATTTTGAAATCAGAACTAGAAATAACAAAGATACTAATGGGTGCTTCTTACATAAAATTAATGACACATATATAGTCGAAGATTATCCAAAAGAATCTGGAACAACAGTTTTGGTAAAGAATCTTTTTTTTA
Source organism: Firmicutes bacterium ADurb.Bin080 (assembly GCA_002070965.1). Taxonomy (GTDB): domain Bacteria; phylum Bacillota; class Clostridia; order Christensenellales; family DTU072; genus MWEH01. The sequence goes on from MWEH01000092.1 coordinate 24,195, forward strand.
ATACTCCTGCTAGATATAAATTTTTAGGGACTAAAGCTTCTGAAGAAAATAATATTAAAAAAATTCTAACCCAATATATATTAGCAAATCCAAATATTAGTTTTATTTGGGAAACCGAAAATGGATACATCTTCAGATCAAATGGACAAGGGCTTAATGAATCGATAGTAACTGTATATGGCAATAATATTTTTGATAAATTGATTCCTATTGAGGATACAGAAGGTAAGATAAAAATTTCCGGCTATATTTCTTCTCCAGAAATATATAAAAATAATCGTAATTTTCAAACTATCATTATTAATGGTAGATGTATTAGTGAAATAGGGATATCCGGAGTCTTGAATAATTTATATTCAAAATATCTAATGAAACACTGTTTCCCCATTGTTATTCTAAATATTCTGATCCCTTTTGAGGAAGTTGATGTAAACGTTCATCCAACCAAAAAAGAGGTAAGACTATCCAACACAAAGCAAGTGTATGGTAAACTATACAATACACTTAATTATTTTCTTGAAAGGCACCTGGAAGATAAACAAAAAGCTTCTCTAAATTCTTTTTTAAATATTGAATCCACTCAATTTACTCCAATATCTTCAGAGCAACATAAACCTTCAATGATTGATTATCAGGATGATATTGATATTTCAAAAGAAACAATATCTCTTTCCAGTAGCCAAGTTTCTCTAGAAGATTTACCTATTGTTGAGAAAAATGCTCTCTTTTCGAGCGATTTGATAAATAATAATTGTATTGTTTCAGATCAGGAAAACATATTAGTTGATAATTCTACTTACAATAATATATCTAATAATAAATTACTCACAAATATTGACAAAAAATATACTATTTTAGGCCAAATTTTTTCTACATATATAGTTGTATCAAATTTAGAGTCTGTTTTCTTTATTGATCAACACGCTTTGCATGAAAGAATTCTATATGATAATTATTTAGCTGACTTAAAAAATAACTCGGTAAACTCTCAATATTTACTGATACCAGAAATTATCAATTGTTCTTATGAACAAAAGAAAAATATTATTTCAATCAGTGCCATCTTAGCTTATTATGGATTTATCATAGAAGATTTTGGCCAACTTTCTTTTCGGGTCATAGCTGTTCCTTCTAGTTTGAAAGATTATCTTAATTTATCAAATTTATTTGAACAATTATATGAATTTAACTTCTATAATAAAAAAATCGATGCTATTGATAGTCTTTTGTCTGAAAGATTCGCTCTTTTAGCATGTAAAGCCGCTGTGAAAGCAGGTGATAAATTTTCTTATGAGCAGCTTAATTATCTAGTGGAGTATTTTTTTAAAGAAGGACTTCCGAGTAAATGCCCACACGGACGTCCTAGTTATATTTCTTTTTCAAAAATTGATTTAGAAAAATTATTTAAAAGAAAATTATGAATTCATTAACAAAACAGAATATTATTATTTGTGGAGCAACTGCTACAGGTAAAACCATTATTGCCGAAAAACTCGCTTTAGCTTTAGATGGAGAAATAGTATCAGCTGATTCAATGCAAATATATAAAAAAATGAATATCGGTACAGCAAAAGAAGATTTATCTGTGAAACAACACATGATAAATATTTGTGAGCCAGATGAAGAATATAGTGTTTTTAATTTTTCTACTCAAGCCAGACAAGTTATTAGACAAATTAATAATAGTAATAGAGTTGCAATTATTTGTGGGGGAACCGGTTTATATATTGATTCGATTATTTATAAAATGAATTATGGACTTCAAAGAACGGATAATCCCTTAATTAAGACTGAAATAGAAAAAGATCTGAAAACCCACGGCCCTATATTTATCTACAATGAATTATTGAAGCTTGATCCTATTACCGCCAAAAAAATACACGTAAATAATATTAGAAGAATTACTCGAGCCTTATATTTATGCAGAATAAATAATAAACCTATCTCTGAAATCCAAGAGAAGATACCTGAAAACAACTTTAGAATTTTTATTATTGAACGCAATAGGGAAGACCTTATTAGCCGGATTAACATTAGAGTGGAAAAAATGTTTAATATGGGGCTAAAAAATGAAGTAACCAGCCTTTTAAACGCAGGATATAGTTATAATTTACAATCGATGCAAGCAATAGGGTACAAAGAATGGAAAGAATTTTTTTCTGGGAATATAAGCGAGGAGCAAGTAAAAGATAAAATTTTAATTAATACCCGTCAATATGCCAAAAGACAAATTACATGGTTTAAAAATCAATATATTAATATTGGCCAATATTTTTTATTAGAAAATGAGCAAGATATAGATGATTTAATATCTAAAACTATTAAGTTATATAAGGAGAATGAATGACATTACTAAATATTGATGAATTAATCAAAACTGCAGAAATTGAAAGTAAGAATCTATTTGAACAAATCGAAGAAACAGCTTTATTCAATCAAAAAAAAGTTTTGGATTCCTTTAGAAAACATAGAGTATCTCCCATGCATTTCTCCCATTCAACAGGATATGGATATGATGACATTGGCCGAGATACTTTATCAAAAGTCTTTTCTAGTATTTTTAAGACTGAGAGTTCAATTGTATCACCTTTGATTACTTCAGGGACCCATGCAATCTCAATTGCACTATTTGGACTATTACGACCATATAATTCTTTATTATGTATAACAGGAAATCCCTATGACACTCTAGAAAACGTAATAAATGGGGATAATAATGGTTCATTAAAGGATTATTTAATTAATTATAAACAAATTGAACTAGATTCAAATGGAAATATTCAAATTGATCTCGTTAATAAATATCTAGTAGATAATGCTATTGATGTAGTATTAATAACTCGTTCAGAAGGATATTCTTGGCGGGAAGCTCTTTCTATTGACGAAATTGAAATAATAATAAGAAACATAAAACAAAAATCTCCCAAAACAGTAATTATTGTTGATAATTGCTATGGTGAATTTGTGGATAAAAGGGAGCCATCAGAAGTTGGCGCAGATATTATAGTTGGATCCTTAATAAAAAACCCTGGAGGTGGAATCGCGCCAACAGGAGGTTATATAGCAGGGAAGGAGTCGCTTATTAAAAAGATTGCCTCAAGGTTTACTTGTCCTGGTTTAGGATTAGAAGTTGGTTCATATTTTTCTTCCTATATCCCATATTATCAAGGGCTTTTTTTAGCGCCAACACATGTATCTAATTCTCTGAAAGGGTCAATAATTAGTGCGAAGTGTTTTAAAAAGCTAGGATTTGAAGTTAATCCTGACCCCGAAACTATTCCAAAGGATATAATTCGAGCTATTAAATTTTTAAATAAGGATTTACTAATAAAATTTATTCAATCCATACAATATTCTTCACCAGTCGATAGCCATGTTACACCGTACCCTTGGGACATGCCTGGATATGAAGATCAAGTAATAATGGCTGCTGGAACATTTATCCAAGGTTCTTCGATTGAGTTGAGTTCAGATGCTCCAATTAAAGAACCATATATTGCTTATTTACAAGGCGGATTGACGTATGAGCATTATAAAATAGCATTAAACGAATCATTAAGATTTTTTTGTTCATAATCTTTGTAAAATTATAATTTTCGACCTTTTTGAGAGTTTTTCCCTCTTTTCTTACCACTCTTATCACTATCTATTCGCAAAATCGGTATTTTGCGAATAGATATATATGTTCTTATTGTCGGAAGCCCTACTCTTTTAGGCAAAAGTTATATAATAGGATTATTGATTTTTCATATATTTGTTCTCTTCCTTATAACATTCAAAATGTAAATATTTTATGCTATAATTTGTACATGAAACGTAAACTAACGAATATAGAAATTAACAAACAGAAATGGAATAAAGAACTTAATTCCATCCTTGAAAATAAGCTTCCATTTTTTTGTATGGATTTTTTTGTCGGAATTGCGATGCGTACTTCTCTATTAACTCAAATTAATTATGCGCGTGATTTATATATATTTTTTGATTTTCTCGTAAAAAAAGTTAATCATTTTTATGGTAAAGATATTTTATCTCTAACCCTAGATGATTTAAATGCTTTGGAAAGTAAGGATTTGGAGTATTATCTAAAGTATTTGAATTTCTATGTTATAAATGGAATTGAAAGAACTAATGACTCAAAGGGAAAAGCTAGGAAACTGAGTGCGGTTAGATCTATGCTATCATATTTTTATAAAAACAATAAAATTCAAGAAAATGTTGGCGTAAAAGTCTCAAGCCCCAAAATTCCAGAGAAACCAATCGTAAGACTCGAACCAATTGAGATCGAAAAAATTCTTGATTTATCAGAAGCAAAAGAAAAATTTTCTTCAGTTTTTCAGGACAAATATAATGCTCACACTTCAAAACGTGATTACGCTATCATTGCCCTACTTCTCGGTACTGGAATTAGGGTAAGTGAATGTACAAATTTAAATATATTTGATGTGGATTTTAAAAACAACGCTTTTAATGTTATTCGAAAGGGAGGTAACAGCGTAATTTTATATTTTTCGGATGAGGTTAAGGAGGCTTTAGTTGAATACTTACCAGAAAGACAAAACAGGCTTTTATTAGCCGATAGAATTAATGAAGAAAACGCTTTCTTTATTTCCTTACAGAATACTCGTATTTCTCAAAGAGCAGTTGAAAATATTGTAAAAAAATATTCTAAATTAGTTAACCCTTTAAAGAATGTATCCCCCCATAAACTTCGAAGCACTTTTGGCACTGAAATGTATAAAAAAACAAAAGATATATATGTTGTAGCAGAGGTTTTGGGTCATAAAGATGTTAATACCACTAAGAAACATTATGCAGCAATTTCTGAAGAAATTAAGATGAATGCAGTAAAAAATGTCTCATTACGAAATAATGACAAAAATAATTCTACTTAATCACAAAATGAAGTACTGTGTGATATAATAAACATATATTATTTTAACGTTTTGGGTTTATTAGATGAACAAGAAAAATGATATAGAGAATATTGTGACTAATCTTACAGAATATCTGAAGGATTATTTTTCCGTCAACCATAGACCCCCTACAATTCGAGAAATTGCTGGTGCTTTAAATATAAAATCTACTTCTACTGTATCTTATTATTTAAAAAAACTTGAGCAAAGAGATATTATTACGCTTAACTCACAATTGAGTCGTGGTATTCGGCTTAATACAACGGAGCCAATGGAATATGATTTTCTAAAAGTTCCTTTAATTGGAGAAATAACTGCGGGTGAGCCAATACTTGCTAATGAAAATTTTACAGATGTTTTTATGCTTTCCAAAAATTTATTTTCTAATCTTGATAACTCTTTTATGTTGAAAGTTTCCGGAAGTAGTATGGTTGATATTGGAATCAACGATGGAGATTATCTTCTCATAAAAAAACAGAATTACGCATTAAATGGACAAATTGTTGTTGCACTCATTGATAATGATTTAGCAACGGTAAAGAGATACTTTAATGATGCATTGGGAATAAGACTCCACCCTGAAAATAAAAATATGCAGGATATATATCCAGAAAATCTTCAAATTATTGGTATTGTCTGCGGGCTTATACGGACTGAGGTAAAGTAGTAAATGGATAACATAAATTTTGATTTATTTAGAAGCCGAGTTGATACAATAATTCTAAGTGTTTTACAAGAAAAAGATAGATATGTATACGAGATTTTAGATTTAATATATAAAAATTCTGTAAGCCATTATGAGATTAAACAATCAACTTTGTACAATAGCATGAAAAGACTCGAGGCAACGGGTCTTGTAATATCGTATGAAGGGGCTGAATCAAACGGGGCAAAAAGAAAGTATTATTCCCTTACAGAAGACGGTAAGCAGCTTCTTAATAAAGAAAAGACATATTGGGAGTATACAAGAACACTATTAGATAAACTTGTTAGCGATAAAGAGATTGATCTGGCTACTGTTTCTCCTCCTTTCAATGCAAGCTCGCTGAAACCACTTACTCCACGGGCTAAGAGTAATCAATTAACAAATATTAACCCTGTAATAGAATCTAATGAAAAAGGATCTTCAGATAAAGAGTTAGAATTTTGTCCTTCAACAGAATCTATGGCCCCACGCACAAATTTGGGAAAATCTTCCTTTGAATTTGATAAAGCAAGAGATAAGGCAAGTGAAATTTTGGGATTGGGTATTTTTGAGCCTATTAATGTGGATGATAGAGTTTCTTCTTTTATTGATAATTCTTCTTCCCCTACTTTGTCTTCTCTGGGAGCACAAACTTATCCAGTAAACAATGAAACTACCCCGTATCAAAATTATAGAGAAGCCCTTGGTTCCTTATATGATGACCCAGATTCAAAAGTATCACCTCTAGAAGATGTTGAAGAGTTTGTCGATATGGAAAATCGTTCAGATGGCCAAGATTATTCTTCATCTTCGCACCACTTTAATGACATGAAACAATTGTTAAGCAATGAAGGCTTTAGAATTAAAATCTACAGCAGAGCAAATAGTTCAAATTTTTACTATATGAACTATTATTACTCAAATAAACTATTAAGAGATTCGACTCTACTAACTTATTTATTATTTTTTATAGGCTTATTAGTCTTTTCTATATTTAAAAATGAAACCATACCTTGGATAATCCTTTCTGTATCAATATTCATACCAGTTATAGGGATATATATATGGAAACAAAATCCCTTAAAAAGAATTAGAGCTACAAATAAATATATTATTAGTGTAATTATTGGATTATGTATTTATTTATTATTAATTGGCATTGTTTTGTCTTTTTCTTTCTTATTAAATATAAATAATATCACATATCCAGTGTATATCTTTCTTTTTGCAATACCCTTATTTACAATAATAAAAACATTTCTATATAGGACTAAGAGATATCATTTAAAAAAATAAATCCAAACCATTCCCCTCAATTATTCTTTGTATTCTTTACTATCTCTGATTTTGCAATTTCATCACATCTAATATTGTATAAATTATCAGAATGACCTTTTACTTTAATTATATTTACTATATGTTTTTCAGACTCCTCTATTAATGCTTCCCATAAATCCCTATTCTTGACCTCATTCCTAGATTTGGTATACCATTCGTGGGAGCGCCAATAATTAATCCACCCCAAAATAAAAGCATTAGTGACATACGCACTATCGCTATATACACTAACATAACAGCTTTCTTTAAGTTCTTTTAAGCCTTTAACCACTGCTAATAGCTCCATTCTGTTGTTGGTTGTATAATTCTCAAACCCTGATATTATTTTCTCATGATTGTTGTAAATTAAAATAGAACACCACCCACCAGCCCCAGGATTTCCAGAGCAAGCCCCATCCGTGTATATATCAACTCCTTTTCTCATTGCTTCTCCGAAAGTTCCTTAGATTTATTTTTACACGCTTCAATTCCATTATATATAATTTCCGCAAGATTATTATCTCTAAAAATATTAATCGCTTCAATGGTTGTCCCGCCTTTTGAGCAAACCTTCTCAATCAACTCATTAATCGGTATTTTTGATTCCTTAGCATATAATGCACTTCCAACTAAAGTATCATAAGTTAATATAGTGCTGTCTTCTCTAGATAAGCCTAATTTAATCCCTGCATTAATCATTGCTTGCGCAATGTAGAAAATATAAGCTGGGCCACTTCCACTAATACTTGTTAGAACATCAAATTTATCTTCGGAAATCTCAATTACATCTCCACAATTTGAAAGTAAATCCTTTGAAAAAGAAATAACTTCCTTTGGGCATTTTTTTTCACAAAAACCAATAGTTCCCTGTCCTATAAGGCAGGGTAAATTGGGCATTATCCTAATAAAACCTTTTGTATTAAAAAATATTTTTTCTAGACTTTCTATTTTTACTCCAGCCATTATACTTAAAACATAATCCGGATGATTTTCAAAATTTAAATCATTTTTAAGATCTCTAAAATTCTGAGGCTTGATACCGATTAATAAAATATTTGAATTTTTAAACAAAAAATCGATCGATGGAGCAATAGTAATGCCGTAATTGACAAATTTTGACATCTTGCTCGCATCAGTATCAAAAACAATAATTTCGCTACCATCAATAAATTTTGATTTACAATCAAGTAGTGACGTTAAAATACCCCCTGCCATAACACCAACACCTAAAAAACCTAGTTTATAACTCATAAAAGCTCCTTTTCGTTGACATAAAAGATCATTACACTATATAATAAGTTAGAAATAAAGGGGAGTGGCTCAACGGTAGAGCAACGGTCTCCAAAACCGTTGGTTGCGTGTTCAAATCGCGTCTCCCCTGCCAAAATGCCTGGTTTCAAGGCATTTTTTTTATTATATCAAAATTTTATTAAACTCTCAAATTCATTTTAAAAATGGCCGCTTTACTTAGCGGCCACAATAATTATTTATTCTTCTCTTCTTGTTCTAATTGTAAAAGCAATTTTTTTGCTTCAGCCGTATCGCCGATTGTGGCGCCAAGAGACTGACTTGAAATATGATCTCTTGTTTCATAGTCTTTTAAAGTGTCACTTCTTTTGGTTGTTTTTCTTTGTGGTTTAGATTCATGCTCAAGTTCCTGTGTTTTTTCAATCTTTTTATCACTTCTTTTTACAGGTTTATCTTGCTTTTCAAACTTATGATCCCTCTCAGCTTTCTTCTGCTGTCTAATTTCATCAATTTCATCTTGTGTTGGGGGTTCAAGTAAATCTTTGATGCTTAAACTAACCTTAGAACCATCATATTTAATTATACGTGCACTAACTGTTTGTCCAACTTCAAGAACAGATTCAACCTTATCTACTCTATCGTAAGAAATCTGAGAAATATGTACTAAGCCATCAACGCCATCACCTATTGATACAAATGCGCCAAAAGGCATAATCCTTTCTACTTTTCCAGTAACAATAGATCCTTCAGGGTATTTCTCCGCTAAAATCTCTATAGGTTGTTTCGTTAATTGTTTCATTCCTAAAGATACTTTGTTGCGCTCTCTATCTGACTCCAATACAACAAAGTTGTATTCCTTGCCAATTTCTAAAACCTTATCTGGATGATCTATTCTTCCCCAGGTTAACTCAGAAATATGGGCTAAGCAATCATGTCCACTAACTGACACAAATGCACCAAAATAATGGCCATCTTTTTCTCCGTATCTTACAACAGTACCTTTTACAACTTTTCCAACAACTGCTAATGCCCAAAAAGCATCTTCCGTTTCTTGTGCGATTGCTCTTTGTCCAGCATAAATATTCCACTTATTATTCTTTTTCTTCTCCTCGCCTTCTTTTGGAGGAAGTATTCTTAATAAAACTTTCTTTCCAACTAAAGCAGCTAACTTTTTCCCAGGGGTATAATTTAACTGACTTTTTGGGGCATAAACAGTATATCTTCCTACTTTAAAGTTTAACCCTGTTTCAAACTCTTTTTGTCCATCTATCTTTTTCGCAACATCTGTACAAGTAAGCTCTACATCTTTCCCAGCCTTTAATTGCTCTACATACTCTTCTTCTTTTTCAATTCTTTCGAAATCTTTTTTTGAGAATTCAACTGTTTGTGATTGTTGTGAGTCTTTAATAACAGCATAAAATTTTTGTCCAAGTGAAAAATCCGCAGGGGTCAATTTTCCTTCGCTGTCCAATTCTTCAGTTGCAATATATCCATGATCATTCTTTCTATTCATAGGATCGAATGAAATTATCAATTTATCTTTATTAGAAGTATCAGAAACTATTACTTCTTTTATTTGGCCATTTCTCAAAGGCCGTCTTGGTTTGTCAGAAATAGATTGAAATATCGATTCCATTGTAGAATCTTCCGTATCTTTATCTTTAATTGTTACAACTTTAGAAACAGAATCATCCTCTTGGACAGGTACTTCAGAGACCTTCTTCACTTCATCAATTTTGCTGTTTTCTTGATTTAATAAATCATCCATTAAACTAATAACCTCCATAATCAACTCATAAGGAGTTGATGCGCCCGCAACTATGCCAAGCTTTTTAATCGAAAATATAAGAGGAGAGATATTTAAAACTTCATTTGGCTCTGAAACAAAAAAAACTTTTTCGCATTTTGTCAAAGCTGTATTGTATAATTCCACAGTATTATTGCTAGTTTTATCGCCTATTACAATGACGGCATCAGATAAACAAGCGGTCTCTATGCAACTATCCCTTCTCGCTAATGTAGTATAGCAAATGCTATCAAATATATCAACTATTTTGCCCATTTTATTGGCTTCTTCTCTCAATAAATAGATATGTTTCGAATGATTATTTGTGGAAAATGTTGTTTGGAATACTACAAAAAAGGAGCCCCCTTCATTTAAAAAAGAAAAATCAGTAATGTCATTTAAAATAATGTAATTTTTTAAATATGAAGCAATATACTTAATTTCTGGATGTTTTTCATCTCCATATATAATAATTCTAAAATTTTTATTTTCGTACAATTCTGCTTTTTCTTTTATTATCTTTACGTTGGGACAAACGGAGTCATATATACTGCAATTTTTGTTTGTCAATGAAAAAAAAGACTCTTTGATTAACCCATGAGCTCTTGATAAAACCTTCGAAAAAGCTGGAATATCATCGACAGAATCAACTGTTATTAAGCCTTGCTTTGAAAGAGATTGTATTACAGATTGGTTGTGGATCAAAGGACCTATGCAATAAATCCTATCATTCGAGTTTTTGAGCAAATTTTGTGTAATTGAGATAGCTCGTTTTACTCCTGAACAAAAACCAGTCTCATTCGAAATTAAAACTTGCATATATTCTCTATTGAATTGACTACTTCTTCTATTGAAAGATCAGAAGTGTCTAATAAAATAGCATCTCCCGCTTGTTTTAAAGGCGCAAAATCTCTGTGTATGTCTTGATAATCCCTCGCTTGTATTTCTTCTAAAATCTGGCTGTAAGGTTGTTCTTGTCCACGTTCTATTAGCTCAATATATCTTCTTTTTGCTCTAGTCTCAGGTGAAGCGGTTAAGAATATTTTATATTCTGCGTTTGGAAGAACAAATGTGCCTATATCTCTTCCATCTAGAACGCAATCAGATTTATTCGCGATTTCTCTTTGTAGTTCTACTAGTTTTAATCTTACTTTTGGATACTTAGATACAGTCGATGCTGCCATACTAATGGAATTTTCCCTTATAAAAGGAGATATGTCTTCCCCATTCACCCAAACAGATTGAAGGTTATTCTCATATTTAATATTCATAGTAATTTCATCTAAAATAGTCTCAACATTTTCCCTGTCGTTTGGCTGAATCCCCTTTTTTAAGACATAGTATGCAACTCCTCGATACATTGCCCCTGTGTCTAAATACAAAATATTTAATTTTTTAGCTAAAATTTTTGCTATTGTACTTTTCCCCGCTCCAGCAGGGCCATCAATCGCTATGTTCATCAGAAAACTCCTCCATATGAATATTATATACTAGATCCGGCAAGATATCCTGTTGCAAAAGCAATCTGGATGTTATACCCACCGGTAAGAGCATCGACATCTATCATTTCGCCAGCATAAGATAAATTATTATATCTAAGGCTTTTCATGGATTTCGGATCTATCTCATTTACGGAAACGCCCCCGGACGTAACAATGGCTTCTTCTATAGGGCCAAGAGATTTTATTGAAAAAGATAAATTTTTTATAATATAAGATAATCTTTTCCGAGCCTCTTTAGAAACTTGATTTGCCTTAATATCACCATTAATATTAGCTTTATTTAATACTATATTAATCAATCTTTCAGGCATTAATCCAAGTAAAACATTCTTTAAATCCATATTGTTTTTGGATTCAAAATCTCTAATTAATCTTGAATCTAATAAATCCAAACTTAATGCAGGTTTTAAATCTATTACTAATTTACACTCATTTAAGTGTTTCACCCTATTAACTATCGAAGAAATAGTTAATATGATAGGGCCAGAAACTCCCGTATCAGTAAAAAGCATCTCGCCAAAAGAATCTGCTATAGATATAGAATTTTCATTTAGAACCTTTACATTCACATTTCTTAGGCTTAAACCTTGTGGTAAACCTAATTCATCCAGTATCATATATACTAAAGCAGGCTTTGTTTCTATAATACTTATATTTATATCTTTTAATATTTTTAGCCCAGAACCATCAGAGCCTGTTTTTGGATAAGATAATCCACCTGTTGCAATTATGTAGTGGTCAAAATCATATTCAGCTTTATCGGTTATGGCTTTAATAATTCTATCGTCTGCTACTAATAATTTATTCAGATGTTCTTGGAATTGAATTTTAACCTTAAGTCTATTTAATTGTTCATATAAAGCATCAATAACATCAGAACTCTTGTCACTTTGAGGAAAGACTCTACCACCCCTTTCCACTTTTAAAGGAACTCCCAAAGATTCAAAAAACTTCATGCAGTGTTCTGAAGAAAAAGTTGCAAGCGAACTATATAAAAATTTTGGGTTTCTAACCACATTAGAAATAAAATCTGGTCTAATGTTTGTTAAATTGCATCGTCCTTTTCCAGAAATATAAAGTTTTCTCCCTATTTTTGAATTATGATCGATAATGCAAACAGAATGTCCAGCGATTGTTGCAGAAATTGCAGCCATAATACCTGATGGCCCAGCTCCAAAAATTCCTACTCTGGCCATTCTGTCACCTTTTGACCATTAAAATGGGTTTTTTTTAAAAGACTGATATTTTTGTAATCAGTTTTATCAGGAGTGATTGGAGTAATCGTTGTGTATCCCTTCTTTATCCACTCTACATCACAGTCATCAATATTGTTAACAGGGATTGGATTTCCTATCAGAGTATATGAAATACCCTTTGTAGAATATGGATCAATCAAATATATATCACTGAAAATCCGTTTTCCAAGTTGGGTTATTACGTTACCCGTGTTACCAATACTTCTTCTATTAATATTAATATTTAAAGCATATTCTGAAGATATTAATGAGAAAAAATATGCAAAATTACTTATGAAATAATCAACAACATACTGGAATCCCTCATTATCCACTTTTGTCGAAACAGCTATAGCCGGAATTCTATTAATTGTAGCTTCAAGGGCAGCATTAGATGTACCAGAATAAACTACATCTGTTCCAATATTATAGTCTGTATTAATCCCAGAAATAACCAAATCTGGTCTGTTACCAGACAACATCTCTAAACCAATTTTCACACAATCCGCTGGTGTCCCAGTAATGGAATAACATTCATATGGGAAATCATTAATTTCTTGAATAAAAATCGGTTTATTAAAACTTGTTGCATGCGCCATACCACTATTACACTTATGGGGAGCTATCACAGTAATTACATGGTCATTTTTTAGAGCGTAGGCCAACTTAACAATTCCGGGGCACAAATATCCATCATCATTTACTAATAAAATATGCATTATGAAATCTAATCTCCCAAGACTGATCTCAACATTTCGAGTTCCATATTACTTAGAGGTCTAAAACTTCCCCTAGATAATCCCCCAAGATGAATTGGTCCATAATCAGTTCTTTTTAAAAAAATAACTTCTTTTCCAATAGCTTTAAACATTCTGTGAATTTGTCTATTTTTTCCTTCTTTTATTGTTACATCGAGTTTGGTTGCTTCTTTAAGTTTTTCTGTAACTCTAATTTTTGCGGGTAAGGTTTTGTGCCCATCATCTAGCAACACACCTTTTCGAAGTTGTGCAAGCTCACTTTCGCTTATTGAGGAGTTTATCTTAACTGAATATTTTTTCGGAATTTCATAAGAAGGATGCATAAGTTTATTAGCCATTTCGCCATCGTTAGTAAGCAAAATTATCCCTTCTGTATTATAATCAAGACGCCCCACTGAGAAAAGTCTGGTTTTATCAATATTTATATAATCAAATATTGTTTTTCTATTTCTATCATCCGAAGCGGTACAAAGACATCCTTTGGGTTTATGAAAAACTAAATATGTAAAACATTCTTTAGGAATGTAGTTAATTATTTCTCCATCAATTCTTACAACATCTTTATCTTCATTTATTTGAGTTCCTAAGAGTTTAACTACTTCCCCATTGACAGATATCTTTCCTTCTAAAATAAATTGTTCCGCTTTTCTTCTTGAAGAAATACCCGTTAGCGACAAATACCTATTTAGCCTCATCAATTTCCTCCCTGAGCGACAACCTAATATTTCTTCTTCATTGCCCTATACATATTTTTCAGCATCATTCTTTTCCCAAATAATGCTCCGAATATTATTACTAGAATTCCACCAAAAATCCCCCCAAGAACATAATACATAGTGAGATTCGCCTTCCCGGAATTAGGACTTTCATAAACAACCTCATAGCTTGATGGAATATATTCATACTCATAATTACTGTCCAATCCACCCTTTGGAATGGCCGTGTTTGTCCCAACATTATTCCCAGATAAGTTCAACCCAGGTAACCCTTGAAGTGTGTCTGGTGAATCAGTCCCTTGGAACCCTTCAAACTCAATCGAATAATCTGGGAACTGTCCAGCATAAGTATCCTCAACTAATGCTTGTACTCGTAACTTTGCTTTATTAACGGTAAGATATATCGAGCTAGTCCCAACAATTACATAACTCTCATTGGAAGGGGTTACATCTATTAAGTATGTCCCTGCATTAATAATGTTTAAATCATCACTTTGACCATTAATACTAATCAAAGGATCACATGAATCCCCACTGACTACGCCTGCAAAATCAATTGAAATTTCAGATAATCTATTACTTCCATTATATGTAAATCCATCTTCATATCCAGTAATATTAACCTGAATTTGTTTTGGTATAATCCTTAGTTCCGCAGATTTTTCGATAGGATTGTAATTAATTGGATAAGTTTTTGGAGGTGTATACTTTGAAACTACAGAATGTGTTCCTGCAGAAGGGAATCTAGGAATAACTAATGTTTCAGGATCTTGAAAAGAATATTCTACGTCTAATTGAGAGGATAAACCTGGAGCTAAAACAGTGGCAACAATTGGAGTAAACCCACCATATTCTTGTCTAAATCTTCCCGATAAAGATATTGTGGGTGTCACACGGTTTATTTTTAATGTAGTTGTAGCAGCATCGTTTTTAATATAACCCTCTTCATTTGTTATGTTACAAGTTACATTATATGTTCCAGCATCTTTAGGGGCGACTCTAGTTTTTGGATAATATCCACCGACTAAACCAGTATAATATACTTCTATATTAATAGTCGTTCCTTCTCCATCGAGCCCTTGTCCTTCAGTTCCTTCATATATTGTTTGGCCATTAATCTTTAAGGTCGCCCCACTCAAATAAGAATTAATTGTGGGTGTGACAGAAAACTGTAAGTTATTAAAGTCTCTCTCATTACTTGTTGTAAAAGAAACAGAAGCCAAGCTAAGAATATTTGCGGGGATAGAAAGAGATAAATTTGTTAATGAGTAGTTTGCACTATTAGATCCCGTTAACTCGATTTGAGACATAATTACTTCAGTTGGGCCTACGAATAAAGATGCTAACGAAGCTTGATACCGTATTTCAACTAAGCCTAAATCTTTTGTAAGAATCCCCTCCAATATATAATGGCTCTGATCAATATTCGCTTCATACGTATTATCTACCGGTTTTTTAAATATTTTTGATGAGGGGGCAACGGTTAGCTCTTTCGTTATAAAACTGATATTTACAGTGCTTGTCAAATCTCCTATTTCTTCAGGGATATAATCTGTTTTGATAATGTAATTGTCGGAAACGGCTGAAGTCAATTTTATCGTATGAGGCCCAGCATCTCTAATATTTGATTGTTTTACTTCACTGTCATCGGAATATACTGCTCTGATATTCAAACCCAATGAAGTTGGATTATCATTGCCCACAAATGTTACATAAGAATTTTTATTTTTACCATAGTATATTATCGCTATGTAATTGGGATTACCAGCTTGTAATACCTTCTCTGCCCCAGCATATCTTGCTAAAACTGTTGGGGAATCTCCATAAGTTAAATAATTATACCCAGTAGTATTTTCAATTTCTATAGTTACAGGTATTACAATTTTTCTAATTGTTCCTTTTTCAGGATATAAATATTCTGCTGGCAAAATATAATTCCTTGAATATTCCTCAAAAACAGAGAAAGATACATATACATCTTTATTGTTCGCGGCATCACTGTCTGCCTCACCAAGCGAACTTGAAGCAAACCTTGCAGATGGTTTAAAACCTTTCTGGAATAATTTAGGATTAAGAGCAGCTAAATAATCAGACGATTCCCTAGTAAGCGAAATAGAGTTTTTATCAATCCTATTATTCCCATCATAATCCTTTTCAAGGTTAATTATAAGAGCAATATCCTCAATATTTACAACATACCTATTAATCATTAATTTTGTTGAAAGCTTAGGATCCCCAGTATCATAATCAATAATATCTGGACGATAGTTTTTGGCTTCTTCTCCAAAAAAATTATATGTGATAGAATAACCTTCAGGGATATATATTTCGCCAGGTGCCCTTGTTACTCTTATCAATTGCGACCAGTCGTATCCCGAAGGGTTCAGATTATATTCATCCTGTATTGAACTCGGTAAATCTGTCACTGTTACTTGAAAATGCGCTGGGTCATAAAAAGAAGGATCTGGTTGATCATAAATCTTTTCAAAATCTTTAACTCTAATAGAGACAGGACGCCCTAATACAATAAACTTTCCTATTGCCGAATCTCCATTAGCACCTGCAAAAATAACATCAACATTCCCATTTTCGGGCGTTTCCGTTAATTGTGTCAAGTCGTATATTCCAGCGTCGGGGATATCTCCACCAGTTCTATTATATTCAATGTCTATATAAATAGTACCAACTGAAGCAGTAATAATTTCAATAGTCTCACTTAAATCAATGTCTGGTTCAGTAGGATTCCATTCGATGGTAAAATATCTTGGATTAACTTGATATTCCCGAATATTTATCTTAAATGAATACGTATTCCCTTCACCATCTCTTTCTTCAGTATTTAAACTTACGTTATAATTTGATGTGCCTGTGTATTGAATTCCTATATAATCATAGGTCCCAACGTTTTCGCCAGATTCCCTTACTAAAATTGCACTAATTTCTTCATCCTCACCAACTCCTTCTTTATAAATAGAGAAATCAGAAGGGTCATTGTCCCCATAAGTCTTGGATATATTTCTCGGAGAAAAAACCAATGCTTCAGGCCAAACCTTAAAGGATTTTTCATTTGAATTGTTTTCATCTAAATGAATATAATAGTTAGATTCCCCAGATATGATGCAGCGTACATAGTAAGTACCTCTGTCTCTATAATTTACCCTTTCACCTTCGTCATAGAAATAGCTATTGGCAACAGATCCATCATAATTTTCGCTATCATATTGATAAACATAAGTAGAAAGGTTAACCGTTTCTTGTCCTACAATTCCAGATGGTATACTTAATTCAGAGATAAATCCATCACCATTAAACAGACCAGCGCGCAAATCTACGCTTGTAGTACCAGTATACGTGACATCAGACTCAAGGATTATCACTTTTATTGGTCTAGGTTTTATTGAAAAGTATCTTTCTAATACACTATCATTCAACGGGTCAATAATCTCAGTAACTAGTTGATAGTTTATTGCAGTGGATGAAAGTTCTAATGATACTCTATATAGATCACTTACATTGTAAGCACTTTCAATTCTTGTCTGCCCTCTAAATAAATTTATTATGACGTCGACAGTATCCCCGGTAATAGGAGCAAACCCTGTTCTATAGGCATAACTAATTTGATTGCCAATGTTTTGGCTTGGGCCACCATATATAAATTCTTCATTTTCATTTAGTGGCTGCCCATTAATAGTTAAATATAGTTTTAGTTGTTTCTTATTTACCTTAAAAGTAACATTAGAGGGAGTAGTTTGAGAGATTCTATAATTTGTGTTGTGGGAGGTAATGTTAACAGTATAAATACCTGCGTTTTTAGCTCCATTAGTATCAGTTCTTCCATCTTTAGCATAGTATACAGTAGTAATGGAAGCGAGAGAGTCCCCTCCGAGAGGCGCATATCCATCGGTGGCAATATATGTTATTTTTTGATAAGTATTGTTAAAATCTACTTCATTATTTGAAAATTCAACTCTTATATCTTTTTGTCCGATAGAAAAAGTCAACTTTGTACAATTAGTTTCATCTGAGCCAGGAACATTGCTACTTGTAATACGATAGTTAGATAATGCGGAGCCATTTAATGATGCCGTAGAAACATACTGCCCAGCATTTCTAACATTTTCTACAGGTTGTTGTCTGTCAATAGGGCCAAACATATGGGAAAGTTGCAAGCCAATATTCCCTACATCCTCAGGGCAGAAAGACTTATCTACTTGGAAATCAACCCCTATTACAAAATTTGCGTTAGTAAAAAATAGATTATCGTAATTGCTAAATACTATACCTAATTCTTTTTGAAGAATAGTAAAGTTCCTTGTCCTATTGCTCTCAATAGGCATTCTATAATTTAACTCGCTAAATCGAGATATTACTTTATATGAGCCGGCTTTTAACGGAGTAGTCAAAGTGTTGGAAAGATCATAGTATTCATAAGTTAATTCTGGGGAAACATCACCAGGTATAACTCCAGACAGTGTCGCAACTATCTCTGATGAACGGTTCTTAGCATTATATATGATTGTTCCAGGAATAGAAAAAGAGAATTGAAGCTGTTTTTTTGTAATAGAAAAGTTTGTTTGAACTGAGTTTGAAAAGTTTCCTAGCCCTGTTATCGTGACATTAGCAGTCCCGGCTTCGATATTATTAGAAAAAGCCAATGAATAGTCAACATCTTTAATTAACGAAACATTTTTATATTTAACTTCAGGATTTGGAGTCTTCTCAGAAAAACTATATTCGACCGATGTGATTGGGGATACTACAAAATTTGGGTTATTTAAAATGCTACATTTATTAATTGTGATAGTTCTTTGTCTATCAGCCAATTTAACTGAATAAGATGTATTACTAACTGTCACTGTAAGGGTGTATGTTCCAACATTCGTTACAGTAGCACCTGTTTCCCAAGATTTTAAAGCATTAACACTATCTCCAGAAACAATATCACTTGGATTAACAGATACAGAAACCGTATCTTTTTTTGAGGTGGCATCATAATCAAAAGTAATAGTGCCATAAATAATAGAGATTTCCTTGGGAATAATAACGATTTCCTGCGAGATACTTCCCGCTAAAATGCTATAGTTATTGCTATAATACTGTGAATAGCCTGTGGCCCCATTTACTATACTAGAATATGCAATATATGTTCCTACTGTACGTACTTCTCCAACTGAAATACCATTACGCTGGTATGATAACAAGAAATTGACACTGGATAATTCAGTATTTAATGTTTCTACATCAACATGTAATCCATCTTCTGAATTGATATAGGAAGTCCCATTATAAAGAAGCTCTTGAACGGTGCCACTTTGTCCTGTCCAGTAATACAATTCAATTGTCCAAGGGGATATTACTATTCCTTCCTCAACTAAATCAGAGGGAGAAATAAAATAATTATCTTCATCATTACCTTCGGATTTTGATGCTACTGCAGAGTAAGTGCCTGCATTTCTTAAATCAACTATATTATTCGATACATCTTTGTAAGAAATAGATATTGTGACAGTATCTCCAGATAATACTTCAGTGCCTTGATTTACAATTGAACAAGAATAATCAAGATTTCTTATATTGGCATTGTACGTAAATTCTTTAGATGCACTCCAATTCAAATAAAGTTCTTTTTTATTAATTGTAAATGTAACAGCATATCCATCTAAAAGTTGTGGAGTAGGAAGAGAATAGTTGGAAGAATCTGTTCCCCCTAAAACATTGGGCCTTGCCACATAATTTCCTGCGTTTTTTGCCTCTATTGGTGTAGTAGAGCCTAAGTTTGCAAATGTCACGGTTGATACTGTGACATCATCCAGACCAACAGGATTTGTCACTCTTAATTGAGGAAGGGTTGTCGACGCTGTATAATCAAACAGATAAGGTTGTCCTGGAACATAATCAGTCAATCCGTCGCTTAATAGCCATGCCATTTGTACTATTCTTTTAGTAATAGAACATCCGGTTAATTCTAAATCATCAGTACCCGTCAAAGTATAGTTAGGATTCTCTACTATACAGTCAACTAATATCACAATTTTATTCCCATTAGAAACAGTTGAACTAGGGGAATAACTCAAATCAGCGAAATAACTTAATTCTTCATCAAAAGATAAAGTTGTACTAGCTTGATCTTCAGTAAGTAAACCATTAAGTACATAGTGTTGTCCCAACAATAAACCAGTTACATCTGGGGTTCCATCATATTGTTTTGAAAAATTAGTAAAACCTGCTGAAATGGTGACGGATTTAGCTTGGATCGTCCCTCTTGGCATAGGGTTAGGCTTAGTATAGAGATACACTGTATCAGGCGCATTAGGCGTATTCCCTGCAATGGATTCTCCCTCTGTCAATTCTACATAAGTAGTTTGTCCGCCAATAATAACTATTCTATAAGGCGCGATAGAATAATAACCTGCTTTAAAGCCTGTAAAAACTGTTTTTGACCCATTTTGGCCAATAGTATCACCTGAAGGGTCGGGTACATTATTCAAATCAAAATATTTAGAAATCCAAACTAACCCTGAGGCGAGTGAATCTGTCCCAGATGGACATCCGGAAAATTCATAAGCAACTCTATCATATGTCTTTGTGGGAGTCATCGAGCTGCCATACCCCACAAATTGCATTGACATTGTACTTGAATTAGTCAAGAAATAATATATTCTTATCGACCCTCTATTCTTATCGTGATCAAAGGTATGATCTTTTAAATCCGCTAAAGCTTCAGACCCGTAAACATTAAGAAAAATATTATTTCCTGAAAATGTACTCCTAAGAGCAGAAATATAATATGTTCCTGTTGCAGTTGCCCTTATTTGTACCGATCCGTCAGGGTTAAAAGCTAAAACATCAATATCGCCATAGCTCGATCCTTGAGTAACTCCATAGTACAAATTAATGTCTTTTGAAAGTTCATTATGAGAGTTGAAAAAAACATCTGGCGCGCTCCCCCCCCAAGCGGCGTAAAAAATCGAATTAGTGCCCGTAGTTCTTGAAGCAGTATAATTAGAAGAAATGTAAGCTTTTGTGGGAGCTGACCCAGATCCAACATAGGAATTCATAATAGTAGAATATCCTCTACTTGAAGCAACCGAAAAATCACCTGAATAATTTTTTCGATAAACATTTTTTACTGTCAATGTCCCAGCATTTTTTTCCCCAACCCAAGTTCCGGCTTTATTTGAAGCAGAATAGGAAGTAGCAGACTTATTGCTTGCTTTATAAATAACGCCATCTAAGGTCACTTCGGGAGCAGGAGTTGAAGAATAAATCTGCCCGATTATATTACCTGAATACAAAACATTATAATTTGTAGAAGCGGTTAAAAGAGCAGCTAATACTACTCCATCACCTTTCATATGTAAGTTTTCTATCATTGTGGCAGATTTCGTTGAATTTGCCCAAATTTCTCCAGCGATACCTCCAGCTGCAGACCTGCAAGCATGTGTGGAGGAGGTAATAGAAAAAGTAGCTGCTGTTTGTTTATCTCCACCCCAATACACGTTTGTTCCAACATTCATATTGCTGCCTTTTGAAAATATCGAACCTTCGTTATTAAGTGTAGAATTTTTAATTGTCCCACTAGTAATCCTTCCAGCAAACCCTCCGGCGACCCCACCAGCCCCAGGTAAATATTCATAATACTGATAATCGTATCGGTTAGGCCAACTACCACCAGTTTTTGTTATGGAAGAACCCATTGTGTCATTCCCAATTACTGCTAGATACCCAGAAGAAGAAATGTTCATTGTTACATTCTCGATAGTCCCTGTATGGCCCAAGTTTCCGCAGATAATACCAGCAGTTATAGTAAAAGAATAGTTGTTTGCTAAATCTAAATTATTACCTTGATTTTGGAGATAATAATTGTTAATGAGAATCAAGTTAACTAATGCAGAATAGTTTATAATTACGTTTTTAAAAGTTCCGGTGAGATTTGCGGCAATTATGCCAGTGATAACATTTTGATTAGTATAAGTACTTGAACCAGAGCCATTTATGGTTATAGTGTAGCCAGCCCCATCAATTGTTCCAGAAAAGGTAGAGTTATTGGTCGCAAAAGTAGGATTATTAATTGTTATGTTATTTGTCAAAACTATGCTAGCTGTAGGATTGCTTCTTACAGTATTAATAAAAGTTGCTCCGTCAGAAATATCTATGGCTTCAGCACTTTTAGGATTAGAAAATTGGAAATTATTATCAGACAGAGAAAAACAAGTTAATAAAAAAATAAAAAAAATAGTAAGAAAGAGAGTGAGAAATATCTTTCCCATTATTTGCTTACTATTCAAAGAATTGCTTAGCTTAATCAATATCTAATCTCCATTAATTTTCGTGCGTACGCGTATTCTTATTTATATTATACATATGAGATTTAATATTGTCGATAGGTATCACTTAAGATTTAATAACTTCACGTTAAGTTCAAAAAAATTATTATTCAATTTCGACAAAATCCTCCCCCTGCATAAAATCAGGGATTGCTTCTTGTGGTAAAACAAAGTTTTTATCCTCCAGTTTATTATCGATAGAATCCTCTCTGTAAAGATCTGAACTTTTCGCATAAAAACGTTCATAAGTGTTTTTAATTTTATACATCAAGTCATCATAATCTGGTAGTTCTGACAAAGATTTAATACCAAATTTTTTTAGAAATTCATTTGTTGTCCCGTATATTATTGGCCGTCCAACGGTTTCCTTTCTTCCGATTGCATCTATTAACCCAAGTTTTTGCAGCATAGCAATGACGTAGTCAGAGTTTATGCCTCTTAAATCTTCAATCTCCCCTTTTGTTACTGGTTGCTTGTATGCAATTATTGCAAGAACTTGAAGTAAAGTTTTTGAGATTTCTCGTTCTCTAGTTTCCAATAATATGTCAGATAAAATTTGTCCGTAAACGGGGTTTGATTGAAATTGTAAAATACTATTTGCTTCGATTAATATGATTCCCCTATCTCTAGAAAATTCTATTCTTATTTGTTCCAAAGCCTCATTAATTTCTGAAGAATCATAATCATTAGCTAAAGAATCAAAAAGCTTTTGTTTGGGAATCCCAGAACCGCTCGCAAAAATAATTGCTTCAACTATATACTTCAACATCTTTAAACAACTCCTCCTCTTGAACTAGCATCTTTCCTTTATCCATCAGAGATAATCCAATAGAAGACAAATCATCTCCTGAAACAGATAGTTCTATGTAAGATTCTTTTACTAATTCTAAAATAGCAAGGAAGGTGTTTATGATCTCGAGCTTGGAAAATCCTTTTTCAAAAAGAACCAAAATGTTGCTTTCTTTGTATATATTTAAATATTCGATGATAAACCTCATCCTGTCGGCAACAGTAAATCTCTCCAAAGGAATTGTTTTTGGGATTTCCGAGTCCTCACTAAATTCAACATTCTCGAGCAAGTTTGTAAACGCTAGTATCATTTTATCAATATTAAAATTCTTGATAATGATTTTATAATCATTTTGATCATACTCTGGGGAACGATAAAATCTATGTAAAATTTCCATTTCCTGGAGTTTGTTCGCAACATTTCGGTACAAAGAATATTCCTCAGTACGAAGTATAAATAAGTCAGCATCAGACAACTCGTCTGGATTAATATCTTCAAAATCTATTTTGGGAAGTAATTCGCTTGATTTAATTTCTAACAAAGTTGCAGCTAAAATTAAAAAATTTGATATCTCCTCATAATCCCTATTATCCAATGTTTCGATATAGCTTATGAATTGACTTGTGATGTCAGAAATAAATATGTCTTTAATCGCCACTTGTTTTTTGGAACAAAGATCAAGAAGTGTGTCCAAAGCTACATCCTCATTGTAAAGATGATAGGAAATTGGAGAGTTAAGTTTTTCAATAAGAACACTCATAACTTTCTAAATTTTTAGCCCCTCAGTAACTATTTTTTCAATCATGTCTGTCAATAAATCACTAAAACTTCCAAATATATCCAGCCAAGGGACTCCAATAATACGTCCTAAAAAACCCAAGCCTATTATAATCAAAAGAATTATCATTCCATATTTTATCATAAATTGCTGAAAAAGATTGTTTCTAGGAAACAAGGTATTAAGTACATTATAACCGTCAAGTGGATAAACAGGCAATATATTAAATAATACCAACATTAAATTAATCTTTATACCAACCGTTAATAGAGTGTATAAAAAAACTAGGAAAAACTGTTGGAATACATTGTTTATTGAAGTTAAATAAAAAATTTTTGCACTTAAAAATAAGACTAGTGCTAGAATTGTTGCTAAAAGAAAGTTCGCAGTTACTCCAGCTAAAGAAACTGTCAGCATGCCTTTTTTATAATTTTTAAAATTCATTGTATTTATTGGAACTGGTTTTGCCCACCCGAAACCAACCAAAAGTAATAATATTATTCCTTTAATTTCAAAATGAACTTTTGGATTCCAAGAAAATCTTCCAGCAATTTTTGCAGTCATGTCTCCATTCAAAAAAGCAACATATCCATGGCTTAATTCATGAATAATGATTGAAAAAACACCAATTAATAAAAATCCTAATATAACAGCTAGTTTATCTATGAAGTTTCCAGGCCCGGATAAAAGTCTAATTATAAACAATTAGAATCCTCCTTAAGTATGTTTTCAAAAATGTTTTTCATGATAATAGCATCTTCCGCTTGAGTTCCATCACTTTCACATACAATCCATGGTTGAATATTATATTTGGCAATCAAACCCGCTAAGGGTTCAAACTTTGGCCCATACAACTCATCTTGAAAGGTAAGATGTTTTACCTCTCCTTTATTTGAAAATTGAATTTTACTAAAATGTATATGCATATTTAAAAACTTGTCTTTTTTTAAGTTTTCTTGAAGTTTTTGAATTATAGTATTATACATTTGTGGGTTATTTAGAATTCCCTGTTCTCTTGCATTGATGTGGCCAAAATCGATGCATGGGTAAAAATTGTCCCTTATTTTGCATATCTCAATAATTTCTTCAACTGTTCCCATTTGGCCCACCTTTCCCATAGTCTCCCAACACAGTATCAGGTCATTCGAAAAATTTGATTCAGACAATACGTCAGATAAGCGATGAATATTATCTAACATTAATAATTCTGCCCTCTTTCTATCCATTTTGCCTTGGCTAGCGGGATGTATGATGACTCTCTTTGAACCCATTAATAAAGATTTTTCAATGGTTGATAATATTAATTTTATTGACTTATCTATCATTAGAGGATCTTCATTTGCCATATTTATGTAATATGGTGCATGAGATGAAAGAGATATATTCGAATCTTGAAACGAATTTTTTATTAGGGTCGCTGTTTCAAGGGACATGTTCACACCGTGTCCAAACGAATATTCAAACAAATCGAGATTGCGTTTTTTACACCAATCCGCTGCTTGATAAGTGTGCTTATAGCCTTCATCATAAAAACTATTAGAGTTACCTGCTACGCCAAATTTAATCATACAATTCTTTAATTCCTTCAATATCTTTCTCTATTTGTATCCTTAATTCATTCGGTGAAAAAAACCTTATATTGTCTCTAATTCTCTTCAAAAAAGTTATCGAGATTTCCCTTTCATAAATATTAGCAGAAAAATCCAACAACATAGTTTCTAATGTTATTTCAGTTTTTCCAAATGTTGGGCATTCGCCTAAATGCGTCAAAGATTTATAAGTTTTATGATCGATCATTGTTTCTGTTAAATAGACTCCACTTTTGGGAATGATTTTTATTGGGTTGCATTCTAAATTAGCTGTTTTAAATCCATATTTCCGCCCCTCACCTCTCCCGTGTATGACTTTCCCAGTTATTGAGTATTTAGATCCTGCATACGTTTCATATTTTCCAATATTCCCTTCTTTCAATAAATTTCTTAATACAGTTGATGATACTTTTTGATCATTTATACTTATCAATGGCTCAACATGTAAAAATAGGTTTCTCTTAATTGAAAAATTTTCTAGATCTTTGATACTAGAAGACGCAAAATGGCCATAGGTAAAATCCTCTCCTATGCATAAACCGCATATATTATATTTAGTCATTAAATAATCTTCAAATTCATTGCCACTCATTTGCAAAAAACTACTTGCAGGTTTGATTACATCGATATTCTTAATCCCAAAATTTTTAATTTTATTAACTTTTTCTTTTTCTAGATCAATTATTTTAACATTACTTCCTAAAGACTGAAAAAAATCATCTCCAAAAGTTATAACTAGTGGTATCGCATTGTTTTTAACTGCTTGATATTTTAAAGAATTAAGCAATGCCTGGTGGCCTAAGTGCAATCCATCAAAATATCCTAATGATATTACATACTTCAATTCAATCTCCTACTATATAAGCCAAGTATCTGGACTTAATATACCATTATCTAATGTACATATCGCAACAATTTTATTGTTATTTTTTACAATTTTTTTGGTGTTTAGTTGATTTTGTCCCAT
This sequence comes from Firmicutes bacterium ADurb.Bin080, assembly GCA_002070965.1. Lineage (GTDB taxonomy): Bacteria > Bacillota > Clostridia > Christensenellales > DTU072 > MWEH01. The sequence goes on from MWEH01000092.1 coordinate 50,809, forward strand.
AAAAATGACTTTTTTCCCATCCATAAGATCTTTCAAAGATGCGGAATCAATATCTATCGAGTCAAATTGAGGGACGCATAGTTCTAGAGGATTTAGATAAGATAGTATATTATTACTATTTAATTCTATGATTTTTATTGCATTTTCTAATTTAAAAATCCCGCTACTTTCTCTTCTTAACATATTAATATGTCCCACAGACCCCAACATAGCCGCTAAATCTCTGCAAATGCTTCTTATATATGTACCAGAGCTACAGACAATCCGAAAATCAAACTCATTATTAGATACCTGTTTAATCAAATCAAAAGATAAAATCTTTATCTCCTTCTCCCCCAAGTCAAAATCAATTCCAGCTCTAGCAAGCTTGTAAGCACGTACCCCATTAATTGAATTTGCAGAAAACAAAGGGGGTTTCTGGGAAGAATTCCCAATGAATGACTTAATTGCTTTTTGAATTTCTGTAATATTTGGAATAATAGGACTCTCTTTTATAATTATCCCTTCAGTATCTAAAGTGTTTGTTTCCTTGCCAAAATAGAACCTTGCATAATATTGTTTTGTATTAGCCAAATGATATTTAAAGAGCCTTGTGGCTCTTCCTAGTGCTATAGGTAAAACTCCTGAGGCAAATGGATCCAAAGTTCCAAAATGTCCAACTTTAAAATTTTCAGTACTATTATATTCTTTCAGTATATGTTTGACTCTTCCGACTAAAAATGCAGAAGAAACACCTTCACTTTTATCTAATACAATAATACCATTTAGCATTTAATGAAAGTGCATGCGGTTTTCACAAGAGTTTCAAGGGTTTTTTCGTAAGGTAGCTTAAACTTGCATCCACTCGCATTCTTATGCCCTCCTCCGCCAAAAATTCTTGCATAAGCAGAGCAATCCAAGGGGTCTTTAGATCTTATGCTAACTTTATAAACATTCTCTTTCTCTTCTGCAATTGCGATAGCTAAAATTACTTCATCTATTTCGATTAAATTATTGATTATTCCTTCAGTGCTGTAAATATCACAACCAGTTTTCATAAAATCGCTTGAAAAGAAAGAAATGACGGCCATTTTATTATTATAAAAAAACTGGGTTTTGCCTAGCGCCTCCACCATTAAGTTAAACTCGCATATACTTTTTTCTCTATAAATTTTATCAACAATAAAATTATTATCTATTCCAAATGATATGAGTTCAGATGCAATTTTCATTGTTTCCGCTGTAGTCGATGAAAAGGAAAAAACACCCGTATCTGCAGCTAATGCTCCAAATAAGCAAAACGCTACCTCTTTGTCAATCAATGTTCCATCAATTTCCATAAATATTTTATACAAAATTTGGGATGTAGAAGCAGAAGTTGTCTCAATAATTGAATCATCAATAGGATAAGGATAAATATGATGATCAATCCAAATCCTTTCATCACATTTATTAAAAAATATCTTTGCGCTATTATTTCCCATTCTATCCACAGTAGCACAATCTAAGCATATCCCAAGGTCATATTTTGAGGGTCTTGACTGATTAATAATTGAGATATTTGGATATACGAAAAGATTTTTCCTGATCATGTTTCCAGATTCTAAAAATACCTCAGCTTGTTTTCCAAAATTAATCAGAAATTTATACATTGCTAAACTGCTTCCGATACAATCTGCATCCGGATTAATGTGCATAAAAATCGCAATTTTTTGAGCTGCTAATAGTTTTTTTGTAAATATTTCGTACACTATTCCCTCAGATTTATTTCTTATTTTTATTTGTTTCGTCAATTAAACTGGAGATTTTGGATACATAATCCAAAGTATTGTCTAAATGAAATGTTAAAAAAGGTACTTTTCTAATCTTCATTCTTTCAAAAAGAAGCTTTCGAATGTAATTTGACATAGATTGAAGGATTTTTATAGCGTCATTACCTTTTGCTTCTCCACCATAGACACTAATATATACTTTACAATTATCCAAATCTGAAGAAGCTTGTACTTCCATTATTGTGATTATCCCTAATGAATCCATTCTTGGATCATTTATATCATTGCGTAAAATATCTGTAATTCTTTTTTGCAATTCCGAATTGACCCTCTCTATGTTCATTAATATCACCTCATTTTTGGACTAATTTAAAAGATTCTATAATATCTCCTTCAACAAAATCATGGAAATCCTTTAATCCAATACCACATTCAAACCCTGCCGCCACTTCCTTTGCATCTTCCTTTACTCTTTTAAGGGACGTAATCATTGTATCTGCGACAACAACATCAGCTCTAATCAGCCTTACATTAGCATTTCTAACAATTTTTCCATCTTTTACCATACATCCCGCTATTCCACCAACTCCTGGGATTTTGTAAACTGCCCGAACTTCCGCTTTTCCAAGATATTCTTCTCTGAATACAGGTTTCAATAATCCATTAATAGCGTTTTGCACATCATCCAATGCATCATAAATAATTCTATATAACCTTATATCAACATTCTTATTCTCAGCGGATATTTTTGCTTTTGAATCTGGCCTTACATTAAATCCAATTATTATTGATCCGGTTGTTTTTGCTAAGGTAACATCACTTTCATTTATTGACCCAGGTATGGCCTGAAGAACATTCACTTTAACTTCAGCATTCGAAAGCTGTTCTAAGCTTGATTTAAGCGCCTCTACAGACCCTTGTACATCTCCTTTAACAATTAAATTGACGGATGCCAGCTCTCCTTGAGTAAACCCTTTATATAAATCCTCCAAAGAAATAGTTCCACCTTTAATTTTGTTAACTCTTTCCAATGCTATTCTTTCATCTGCCACCTGTTTAGTCAACTTTTCGTCATCAACAGCCATAAGATTATCTCCTGCATTTGGAACATCCTTAAGGCCCAAAATAGCGACCGCGGTAGAAGGACCGGCTGCATTAATGAGTTCACCTTTTTCATCATGCATAGCTCTTATTTTGCCAGTAATTGTTCCTGCGACTATATAATCCCCTATTTTAAGTGTTCCGTTTTGGACAATTACAGTTGCAATTGGACCTTTACGAGCATCAAGTCTCGCTTCAATTATCGTACCCTTACCACTTCTATTTGGATTTGCACATAATTCCATTACCTCAGAAGTAATTAATATAGTTTCAAGTAATTGAGTAATCCCTTCTCCTGTTTTCGCAGATACTCTAACGCAAGGAATATTCCCACCCCATTCCTCTGGAACTAGCCCTTGTTCGGATAATTGTGTAAGCACTTTATCAATATCTATACCTTTTCTATCAATCTTGTTAATAGCAACTATGATATTAACCTTTGCCGCTTTGCTATGATTAATTGCTTCAATAGTCTGAGGCATAATTCCGTCATCTGCAGCTACCACAATAACAACAATATCTGTTACGTTTGCACCGCGTTCTCTCATCGAGGTAAATGCGGCATGCCCTGGGGTATCAATAAATGTAATTTGTTGCTCTTTTATTCTTACTGAATATGCTCCAATATGTTGAGTTATCCCACCAGCTTCTCCAACAGCAACATGAGCTTTTCTTATATAATCCAATATAGATGTCTTGCCATGGTCAACGTGTCCCATTATAGTAACAATAGGAGGACGTGGTTCTAGGCACTCGCCTTTTTCTTCCTCATTATCATGATATTCAGTAATTATTTCTTCTGAGGTTTTTTGAAGTCTTAACTCCAATGTTACGCCCAATTCTTTTGCAACTAACTCAGCAGTATCAAAATCAATTATCTCGTTAATAGTTTTTACAATATCCAAAGATAAAAGTTGTTTACAAATCTCCACGCCAGTTTTGCCAATTTTTTCAGACAATTCTTTTACAGAGATATATTTTTTATCAATAATAGCGTAGTCGATTACTTTTGTTTCAGATAAATTAAATTCAGATTTCTTCTTGCTTCCAGTTTTTTTAGTTCTTATACGAACAATTTTTTCTTCATCTTCAAACTCTATATTGTTTTTTGTTTTTGAATCCCAGTTTTTAAGTTTTGTCTTTTTGTTTATTGTTGGGGAATCTGAATCCGTGTCAGTAAAAATATTAGGCTTTCCCGGTTTTTTTATACCTTTTGGGTTAGGATTATTAATAGGTTGCGGGATATTAATAGGAATACTTGTTTTTATATTTTCTGATCGATTTGGCTTTCTAAAGTCATTTGAGTTGGAAATATTTGTACTTGGTCTCTGGTATTGTTTTGGATATTTCCCTTCCACTGGTGGGTAATAAACAGTAATTTCCGGCTCAGAAATTGGCGTGACTGGTTGAACATCCAGAGAGGGAACTTCTTCTGCGATTTCTTCTGCCTGTTCTATTGTTTCAACGTTGGATAATTCATCAGTATTATCTTCCAATATTTCCAGAGTAGTCTCATTTGTTTCATCATTTAATCCATCTGGTTGAATGTTCTTTTGTTCCTCTTCTAATTTAATACGAAGAAGAATCTCTTCCTTCTTTTTATCTAATTCTGACCGCAGTCCCTTAATTGATGCCAAAAATAATTGTATTTGTTCTGCAATTTGAACTTTCTGCCTTTCTAATTCAGTTTTATCAATCTTTCCATTATCTTTACTTGTCATTTTTACTCCCTGCATATTCTTCTTCTAAAAACGTTTTTATAATAGCATCACACAAATTTCCCTTAAGTATAGAAATTACTTTTACTCCTTTTTTTATTACTTTTAAATCCTCCCAGTTGGATAAAATCCATAATCTACAATTTTTGGTCTCTAACTTATTTAGCTTTTTTTGAGTATTATAAGAGAGATTTTTATCAATTAATATTACTCCGATAGCAGAACTGTTTTTCCCGTTAAGAATAGCATCCGAACCTATCAATACCTGCCTGGATTTAATAGAAAAACCAACTAAAGTATTGATTCTATTGGATTCTTTCACTGATATGATCATATATGTCCTTTTTTACGTTAATTTTAAAACTTTTGTTGAGAAGATTTTTTGAAATAACCTTCTTAATACAAGTATTTTCTTGGCATATATAAACTCCCCTACCTCCTAATTTGCTTTCTTCATCAACATAAATTTCTCCGTTGTTTAATTTTGCTATTCTAATACAGTCATTTTTATCCTTTTTACTTTTACATGCAATACATGTTCTTGTTTCCTTCGGAAAATTTTTCATACCTTTATAAAATTAACCCTCAATTTCAGTCATGACTTGAGTATAAGGCTTAATGTCGATTTTATATCCTGTTAATCTTGCCGCAAGTTTAGCATTTTGCCCATTCTTTCCAATAGCTAGAGACAACTTATCATCGGGAACTACTACTATCGCTTGGTTTTCTGTTTGGTTTAATCTAACCATCGATACTTTCGCTGGGCTTAATGCTCTCGTAATATATTCAGAAGGATCGTTAGAATATAAAATAACATCGACTTTTTCACCATTCAATTCCGAGACAATTGCATTTACTCTTGCTCCTTTAGGCCCGATGCATGCTCCAGTGGAATCTACATTTGGATCTTCGCTATATACCGATAACTTTGTCCGGAATCCTGCCTCGCGGACAATGTTCTTAATTTTGACTAAATTTGATCGAATTTCAGGAACTTCTATCTCAAATAGCTTTTTCACATATCCAGCATCAGCTCTGCTAACAATTACCTGTTGTTGTCCCTTTGGATTAACCCTAACTTTTTTCACATAAACTTTAATTTGTTTCCCTACAGAATATTTCTCGTTAAACGGTTGTTCGTTTAACGGCAAAATCGCTTCCATTTGTGTGCCAACTATCTCAACATAAGTTGCTGTTGGTTCTGCTCTTCTTACTATTGCCTGAACTAACTCACCTTCTCTTTTGGTCATTTCATCATGAGCCATAATTTTCTTTGCATCATTAATTTTTTGTAATACAACCTGAGAGGCCGTTTGCGCCGCTATTCTAGACACTTGTTCAGGAGGAATAATTTCACGAACAATTTCGCCAACTTTTGCATCCGGATTTATTTTCCGCGCTTCTTCTAAAGAAATTTTATGTTCTTCGCCTTCTGTTTCTTCTTCAACAACTTCTGCATAAGCAACACATCGAATTTCAAACTTTTCTGGGTATAGTTGCAAAGAAACAGCTCTGTCAAGTCCTGTTTCTTTCTTTAATGCAGAACTCAATCCATGTTCAAGAGAAGATAATATCATATCTTTATCAAGTTTCGAACTTTTTTCTAACTCATCCAATGCTGCAAAAAAATCTTTATTATTCATTAATTTTGTCCTCCGTTCATTCTTCTTTATATTTTTAAAAATCTAGATGTGGAAGAAGTGTTTTTATGTTTGCTCTTTCCAGAACTAGTGTTTTCCCTGCTGTTGTCTCAAAAGATACTTCCGTATCATTATATTCTCTAATAAAACCAACTATTTTGTTTTTTAAATTTTCATTTTGTTTTGTGACTAGATCGACTTTTACACCTATGTTTCTACGAAAATCATCATTGTTAACAATTGGTCTGTCTAAACCCGGAGAAGAGATAATTAAAGTATATGGTTTACCCTCAGAAATATCAGCATTTTCAAGCGGAAGAGATAATTCTTTATCAACCAAAACACAATCTTCAAATGAAATACCTTCTTCTTTATAGATAAATATTGTAATATTAGTTTCTGAGCCTCTATTTTCAACTTTTATCTCTACTAATTCATAAGATAATTCTTCAAGAATAGGTTTTACTATTAATTCAATTTTGGGAACAATTATATTGTTATCCATTTGATGCCTTCTTTTTCTTATATATATTCAATAAATAAGAGTGGCCAACGGACCACTCTCACAAGAAAGTTATACTAAGTGCTTATACTATAGCATATTTAAATTTTGTTTTCAAGCAAATCAAACAATAACGGATCCTTATCATTACTATAGACCAAAGAATTTTCCCTTAAATAATGTAAAACTTTCAAAAAATCCTCAGGTGGGGGTGCAAAAAAAGACAAAAGTTCGCCTGAGGTCGGGTGAGTTATTTCTAAAAACCAAGAGTGTAGTAATTGTCCATTTACTTGGAATTTATTAGAACCACCATAAGTTAAGTCTCCGACTATAGGATGACCAATAGATTGAGAGTGGACTCTAATCTGATGGGTTCTTCCGGTAAATATCTGGTAATTGATCAAGGAATACTCTTTATAACCTTCTAAAACAGTAAATGCCGTTTTTGCGTAACGACCAGATGAAACAATTGCCATATTCTGCCGATTTTTGGGGGACCTTGCTATAGGTTTTTCAATTATACCCATTTTTTCATGAAAAATTCCATCTACAATCCCTATATATTTTTTTCCCACTTTCCTATCAGAAAACTGTTTTGCAAGAGAATTGTGGGCAAAATCATTTTTAGCGACAACAATAATTCCAGATGTATTTTTATCCAACCTGTGCACTATCCCAGGTCTTATTTTTCCATTGATTGAAGATAGATCTTTTATATGATATAGCAATGCATTTACTAGTGTATTTTCTGAGGTCCCAGCTCCAGGATGCACGACCCTTCCTTTATCTTTATTAATTACAACTATGTCCTCATCTTGAAATATAATGCTAATAGGAATATTTTGAGGGAAGACATCTATTTCTTCAGGTTCTTCTATTTCAACGGATAAAACATCATCCTGTTTAACTATATAACTAGGCTTATCAATTACATTGAACTGATTTTTTACTAGTCCTTTTTTAATAATAATTTGGATTCTATTTCGAGAAAAATCTAGTTCGTTAGAAAGAAATGAATCAATTCTTTTTCCCAGGTCTTCTTTTTCTACATATATTCTAATCTCTTCCATAAAGCCTTTTATTTTTCTTTTTTTGTTGTTGAGAAAAAATCCCATAAAACATAAATTATTATTAGAATACACCCAATAGTCAAACATGAGTCAGCTACGTTGAAAACTGCAAAATCAATTATTTCTAAATAGACAAAATCTCTTACGTATCCAAATTTTACTCTATCGATAATATTACCAATCCCCCCAGCGATAATTAATGACATGGCAATTTTAAATAATGGGTTACTAACTTTTTTTTGAGTTAAAATTAAAACAACGATTGCTCCCACAACAGAAATAATAGATACAATAGTTAGAATATTAGTATAATCTGCAAAAATCCCAAAAGAAGCTCCGGTGTTTTTTATGGCAACAAATCTTAATACACCTGAAATTAATATTATATCTGGTTGCCCAGATGCAATAGGACCATATATAAAATTCTTTGTTAGAAGGTCCAAAGCGATTAAAGATACAATTAAAAACAACTCTAATACAAGGGAGTATATATACTTTCTCATTTACTTATTATATATTACAACAAAAAAAAATACAAAATTATAATTATCTAATAATCATTATATTGTTTAAAATATATATTCTTGTACTTAGTCTTTAAAAATAGCTCTGCCAAGTCTCAACATATTCGAACCGCACTCCAATGCTTCGATATAATCTTCGGACATACCCATTGAAAGATACTTAATATTTTTATCTATTAAATTAAGAGAGTCGAACAAATCCTTAGCATGAAAAAAAGTATCTTTTATATAATAACCATCCAACTTTTTGGGAGCAACAATCATTAATCCTTCAATAGTAATAAATTTAAAGCTGTCCCTAATACTTTCATAAAAAGACATCACATCGTTTGGAAAAATCCCCCCTTTATTTAGTTCTTTGCCAGCATTTACTTCTATGAATATCCCTTGTGAGAGATTATTATTTCTACATATTCTTTCAATTTCTACGCATTGATCTCTTGAGTCAATACTTTGAATATATCTCGTTTTTGCAACTAAATACTTAATTTTATTAGTTTGCAACCTTCCAATAAAATCCCAGGTATAACTACTATCGTATTTAGCTCTGAACTCCTGCGCTATATTCTCTCCAAATACGTTTGGTTTAAGAATTTGATTTACTTCCCTAATCCTTTCGATAGGCTGATTTTTTGAGGCAATGATAATGTTAGAAATATCAAATTTTTCATTATCATTGAATCCTACATTGTTGATATTTTCTTTAATTATTGCTATGTTTTTTTCTATACTCATTCTGCCACCTGAACAAAGAATTGTTGGAAATTCGACCATAAACTATCAGATAAAAATCCTTGATAACTTTCTTCTTTTACGAATATGGTTAAACTATTAAAAATTATCTCTTCTGGCAAGCTTACTGGAAGAGCAATTATTGTTGGTGGCATATCTTGTGATACTAGGTAAATTTCTAGATTGGAACTACCATCCCAAGTAAATACATCTTCTCCTAGTCTTTTGATCTGTGGGAGATAATATTCATTAATCCCTTTTATTTCAAAAAAAGCTCTGTTGGATATAAATAAATCTGTGGAAGCGATAGAGCTAATATTTGCACTACCAGATGTCCCTTCTCCCGTCAAATCAATTTGTATAAGTGAAGCGCAAAAAGCAAATGACTCAATTCCTAAGTACTTAATTTTATTTGCAGACTGAAATCTTATATAAAAAAGATTATCAGCGCCATAAAAAGCATAATCTCCTATTTGTGTACATGTTGAAGGAACAATGAATAAATTTTCTTCTTTGCCAGCTGGATAAGAAACTAAAATATCTTTATTCTTTGAATACAATACATTTTGTATATCAATAGAATATTTACTGTTATCAGAAGCAAGGTGATACTTTTTTAAAAATCTTAATCCGCTAAGGCTTCCTTCTCCGATTTCTATTACTTGAGATAAATCTAGTTCTTCTATATCTAGTTTATCGTAGCTCAAAGAAAAATCTGCTAAATTTCTCACATAAGATAAAGCCAATCCTTTAATATTGCCAATATCTTTAAATGTATTTTTGCCAATACAGCTGACTATCCTCGAGTTTTGTGTGTTTACTTTTACTGTTCTAGGAATTACAACATATGATTTGTCCCCAAAATACTTGTATGTTGAATACGTCCCGTCCTCGTTTTCATAAACCCAAAAACTATTTTCAATCTCAATCAACCCATTTTTAAAAGAGTAATAATCATCTTTAGCAGAACCTTCAACAGACAAAACAATCAAGTTGCTAAATATTTGAATGTCCACCGTTTTGGCACTATATACGCTTGAATAAACTTTATCAAATATTTGGCCAAGTGAATTTACAAGTATCGGAAGATTAACTTCTATTATCAAATAAAAACTACCCTCGTCTTTTTCAGCAATAATTACTTCTTCTAAATAATGAGCAAAAGAGCAAATTTCCGAAAAAACTTGAAAGTAATTTAAAATGGAGGTTAAATTATCGATACGTTTCAAAAAAATTCCATACTTAGATAAAAATATATCTTTTGTTTCTAAATATCTTTCTCTCAAAGAAAAGCTTTCAGGAGTGCTCTGCTCAAATTCAGCTTTAACATATACATTGTAATCCGGCATAATAAATGTGTCTGGTATTTCTTTATAATTACTATCTGGATCTGATGCCTTTTTTATCATTAAGCTAGATAATATATATCCCTTGTCAGAATTTACTTCGAGAGGTACATAACTGCCTACTTTTGCTGAATTTTGGCCTTTTATCATACCGCCTTGTTCTGGATAAAAGTATTTTATTGTGTAAGATACCTGCGAGATCGAGATCTCTCTAAAAGCTAGCTCTAAGTCAACATTCCCAACTAAATAATAACCTGATACATCCAAATCATTACCTGATACAGTAATTGTAGCCTGCGCTAGATTATAGTTATTCCGGGCTTGGATATCGATAAAAACCAAATCACCTTCAAATGCATATTCTTTATCGGGATAAATAGATAGTTTTTCATTTTCAAAAGCCCTTATTGTGTAATACCTTTCAAAAACTACATATAGAATTATTTCATAATTAGGCATTGAAAAAGAACATGTTGTAGTTCCAATTATCGGGCTAATAATTTCAAATATATCTATTTTCTCAGAGTCTTCATAATAATATATACTTTTTATCGCATTTTTTTGTTCTTCATTTGGAATTAGCGTTAATGAAATTACCTCATTGTATGCTGCTGACATAATTGGATTGGCAACCACCCCTTCTCCGGAAATCTGATATTCAATGCTTCTCTTCTCAGAAGATATCTCGTAAATATCTGACCTAAAGCAAATATCATAATCGGGCATAATAAATGAATATTGGTCATAAAAAGTAAAAATTTCATTCCCGTTTGGATATTCCCAATATTTAAAAGAAAACTTTTTCCCCTCCAAACTATCGAGAAGAGAAATTTTTATTAATTCATTTTCTAAAGCATATTCATGGGATAATGAAACATTTACAGTGCTTTCCTCATGAAAATAAATTCTTTTCCCTCTATATGCCACTTCGACAGTCATAACAGCATCATTCTTGGGCATAAATAATCTGTCTAATTGCATAAAAACACCATTTATTGCCACGCTGTCAATAACATAATCACTTAACGCAGAAATATCAAGCTCAATTTTTTCTCCTTCAGAAAAATATTCTTTATCTCCTTCTATTTTTACTATTTGACTTCCTATAGGAAACGGCTGTTGAGATAGAGTTAATTGATACTTCTCCGAATAATTGATCTCTTTTATTGTGGCGGAAAGGGTCACATTTTTAAAGGGCATTATGAATCCGTTTTCATATATTTGTATTTCATTTGCATAAACTGATTCCACAAAAAAATCTTGATCTGAAACTACATCAAAATACACATATTCTCCCGGAGAAGCAAAGTTTTGGGAACAATTAATGTCAGCATTTGGATATTGACGTTTTTCGATTTTGAACTGATCATAAAGATCGATTTTTGAAAATGACACGTTGATATTTGTATCAAATGCACCCATTATGAAACTATTTCCAATTATTGGTTCTCCGTTGTTCAATATTGTAATACTTTCAACTTTATAACCCATCTTTGGAATGGCGTAAAACGATACGATTTCTCCTCTTTTTGCAGTTCTAGCTCCTAGAAGGATTTTCCCATCTAGATATTCCTCATTGATAACATTTATATCAAAAGGTCTCAATTCAAATACTGCAGATATAAAAACCTCACTTGATGGCATTACAAAGCTAAATGTAGACTCGTCAATAGGTATATCATTCGCCATCAATGAGCCTTCTTTAAGTCTATATCCATAATCTGAATAAGAAATATCTAAGGATACAGTTTCGCCCATAGAGGCTCTTTCTTTATTTGCGGAAATTATAGCGACAGGCTGATAGTCCCCAATTGCGATTATATGTGGGTATGTTTCCACACTTTCCCATTTGGCGAAGATAGTTTTACTTTCAACCGCTTTGAATAAAGTGAGGTTAAGCCTGTCCGTTTCTTTAAAATCTAGGCTCAAATACCAATCGATAAAAACATATCCTTCTTTAGTAGGAGATGAAGGCAAAATTATGCTATCTCCTTGTCTAACTTGAAAACTTAGAGTAGGTTGATTTTGATCTTCAACTAGAAAAGTCCCACCATTCGCATTAAAACTAATAAAGACAGTTTTATTAGCTGGAACATCTTTATTTGAACATGCAGTACACCCAAAAATCGCTAATAAGATGAGCAATAATAAAAATAAAATAATTGTTTTCTTATTCATAATTATATTATATTACATATTTAAAAACATTTTAGCGAAAAAATGTGAAAAATATCTAACTTTTATCAATCTTCAACAGTTCTTTCAACAACATTGCAGTTGCTACGGCATCATTTAAAGCCCTATGAGCATTGCCTGAATCAATATTAAATTTTTTTCTTAAAACATCTAAACTTACTCCGGTTGTTTTATGCAAAACTTCTCTAGCCAATTTTAAGGTATCTATAACATTATTATCAAAATTATAAGAAAATTGCCTTGCATAATAGGTAATCATACCAACATCAAAAGTTGCATTATGCGCTACTAAAGTGCATCCATAACAAAATTTGAAGAAATCTGGAATTACATCACTTAAAGGAGGGGCGTTAGCTACATCTTCATCAAAAATATTATTAACTTTTGAAGCTTCTTCAGGTATATGGATGTTCTTCCCCGGATTTACAAATGTCTGAAATTTTTCTTTAATTACTCCATCAATTAATTTTACAGCTCCTATTTCAATAATTTTGTCCTCAGTAATATTAATCCCTGTTGTTTCTAAATCGAATACGACAATGTTTCCTTTAAGCCTATCATCAATCTGGCCATCCAACATGAAGAAAGAGCTTTGAATTTCTTGCTCATAAACAGTAGGTTCTACTGTCATATAATCAGATGGAACATCTTTATATGGCATATCAAGGGTAATGCTACTATAATCTATATCGCATATACTTATTTTATCGACAAAAATTATCCATTCACCTTTGTCATTATCTTTTTGGGGTGAAAAATTACCACTAGCAACTACAGTCATGTCATTCTCCAATTGTTCAACCACAGAGTTTTGATTTTTATATTTTGCAAAAAAAACACACTTAATTTTGCCTGTTGTATCATCTAGAATAAAGCTTGCCCATGGCTTGTTCTTTTTTTGAGAAATTCCATTTTTATAACCAGATATTTTACCGCAAACTACTACTTCTTCTCTAATTTTTTCCAAGTCAGAGATGTAAATAGGTTGTCTAGATATTGTTCCACTCAAAGGGGTCTTTATTGATATATCAACTAATCGAATTTTGTTATCGTTGGTGCCAATATAATTAATTTTTTTTCTAATTGAATAGTCTATTTCTTTGTTCTCTTCAATAATAAACTCTATATCCTCAAAAATTATTTTTGCAAGATGTTTAATAACATTTTCAGAGATAGAATTATCTGTAATATACTCTTTTAATTCTTTGCTAGTATTTAGTTTAATTTTAATAAAATCATTCTGGGAAAGTATATCAATATCCTCATCTCGAATTTGGCTCATAATTAAAGGATTATTTTTATAAAAATATTTAATTATTTCTGTTTTAACATATGAATCGTCGGATACCGTTTTTCTGTATATTATTTCGAATATATTATCCATTAACAAATCTTTAGTGAGCTTAAATATAAGGTTCTTTAAACTATCTGACATATAATTATCATACTTTTCCGCAGGGACTAAAAAAATTATACTTAAGGTTCCTTCTTCCCTAATAATAACTTCTGCAAGCCTAAATATCCTATCTTTCTCAGGAAGTTTACTGTATAAATATTCTATGAATTTATTATTTGCCATTCTTATTCCAAAATTTTTTATATATACCTAATTTAATTATATTCTTCAAAATTATCGATAACTTCGACTAATACTTGTTCTATTTCTGTATTTTTAACTGTTTTTACCTTTTTTCCGTTTAAAAACAGAACTGAATTATCTTTACCACCACAAATACCTATGTCGGAATTTAACCCTTCTCCAATTCCATTAACCGAACATCCCATAATAGAAATTTTAATATTTTTATTAAGATTTTCATATTTATTCTCTAAAAAATTCGAGATTTTTTCTACATCTATTTGGGTTCTTGCGCAGGTTGGACAAGCCACAACTTCAAAAAAATTATCTAACTTTCCTGCTGCTCTAAGCAAATATTGAGCTAACTTTACTTCTCTTTCCGGGTTACCAGTAAGGGAGATCCTTATAGTATCACCAATTCCTTCATTTAAAAGAACACTTAGTGAATAAATAGATTTTATTTCGGCAAATTTTCCTATCCCCGCTTCAGTTAGACCAATATGAATTGGATAGGGAGTATGATTATATAAATAATTATTCACAATAATGCTATCTTTGACATTTGATGTTTTAGCAGAAACAACTATGTTATCAAAGCCCATTTTCTCAAGTAAGAGAACATTGCTTAACGCATATTCCGCCAGTTGTTCATTGGAAATAAACTTGTGTACTGACCCTCGGTTAACCCCAACACGTATCGGAATATTTTCCGTTTTTGCGGCATGAACTACTTCTGATAAATAATTATGTGGAAAATTGGATGGGTTAATTCGAAGCTTATGAACACCCGAAATAATAGCTTGAAGTGCAATTTTATAATCAAAATGTACATCAGCAACTATAGGAATGTCTGTATTTTTAATAATACCAGATAAACTATTTGCTGCTTCTAAAGTAGGCAATGAGATTCTTACTATATCACAACCTAACTCTTTCAATTTATTTACTTGGGAAATTGTGGACTGATAATCGCTCGAGATTGTATTTGTCATTGACTGTATCGCGATTCTTTGTCCGTTACCTATAATAATATTTTTTATTAATACTTCTTTTCTTTCCATTTTATGCAATAAACCTATATAAATCAACAAACACGGCAAATAATATCAGCATAAGAAAACCAACAGTATGAATTATACCTTCTACTTTTTTACTAACTGGTTTTCTTCGAATAATCTCAATTATACAAAAAACAATTCTTGATCCATCCAAAGCAGGTATTGGCAACAAGTTCATTACAGCTAAATTAGCAGAGATAATAGATACAACAAACGTAAGAGAAGCAAAGCCAGCCTTGCTTGCTTCAGTCATGAGCTGTATTGTAGAAACTGGTCCCCCTATACTATTTAACCCAATTTTCCCTGTAAATAATTGGCCAAATATTTGAAATATTTTTAACACAATGAAAAACATGTAGGAAAAAGCTCTGCCAATACTATCTATAAACGGAAGCTTCCGTGGACTTAATACTCCAGAAAAACCATATCCATAAGATTTCTCCCCTGTTTCCGAAGGAATAAAGTTATTGTTTTCATCAAAAGATCCTATAGTATATTCCCCTTTCTTAATAGTTGTTTGAATTTTTTCCCCATTTCTTAAAATAGTAACTTCCAAATCTCCATCTGCTTCGGCAAACTTCTTATAGGCATCTCCTGCTTCTAAAATATTTAAATTTTTGTTATTTACTTTTAAAAATACATCTCCTTTTTGAAGAACACCATTTGAATTTACACTATCTGGATACATGTTATCAATAGATAAAACTACTTGACCATAAGCAGCAAAAAAAATGGAAATTATAATTAAGGCAGAAATGAAATTTAATAACGCCCCAGAAAATAATACAATTATTCTTTTCCATGCCGGTTGATTGTTAAATGCCGTTGGGCTTTTTGATTCCCCATCTTCTTCCTCGAAACGACAAAACCCCCCCAAAGGAATAGGCCTTACCGAGAATATTTCCCCATTCTTCTTGTTAATCTTCTTAAAAATGGGAGGTCCGAAACCAATACCAAATTCCATAATTCTAAAGCCTAAAAGCTTCCCTGAGATATAGTGGCCAAGTTCGTGTATTACAATCATAAACATTAACGCCAAAAGACCTAGCATTATGTAGCCAATCGTTTCTAATACTCCGATAAAGGTAACCAGACTAAAACTTGAATAAATCATATTAAATGATCCTACCAGGCAATATTGTTTTAATTATATTATCTTCAATAAAACGTTTTACTTCAGTAGCTAGAAGCAATACATCAGTTACATCCGTGAGATACCCTTCTTTAAATCTATCTAAAGATTTATAAATTATATCTGAGATATCATAAAACCCAATCTTATTATTTAAAAATTGTTCTACTGCGACCTCATCAGCCACAGACATGACTGTTCCCTCGTAATCTCCTTTGGATAATATGCTTTTTGCGATGTTTAAACATGGAAATCTTTCATAATCTGGTTTCCCAAAAGTAAGAATCCCTATTTCAGATAGATCTAAATATTTAGTGTCGCTTTCTAACCTTTCTGGATAAGATAAAGCATATTGTATTGGAATAGTCATATCAGGATTAGAAAGCAATGCTTTAATTGATCCATCTTTAAATTCCACAAGTGAGTGAACTATGCTCTCACGATGAATTAATACATCAATTTTTTGGGTAGAAAAAAGATGTTTTGCTTCGATCAACTCCATTCCTTTATTCATTAGGGTAGAACTATCCACTGTGACCTTAAGTCCCATTTTCCAAGTGGGGTGTTTAATGGCATCTTCTGAAGTTACTTTACTTAACTGTTCTCTTGTGAACCCTTTAAAGGGGCCTCCTGAAGCTGTCAAAATAAGGCGGTTAATGTCATTTGATTCTTCTAAGCATTGAAGAATAGCCGAGTGTTCACTATCGACGGGAAAAATGGTTTTATTCAATTTATTCGCAATTATTCTTAATTGCGTCCCAAAACAAACCAAACTCTCCTTATTAGCTGTAGCAAGTTTAGAGTCACTTTGTAATACTGCGATAGTAGGAGTTAAACCTGCGAAACCACTAATTCCGTTAATTACTATATCACAATCCTTATAAGTCTCGGGATAATTCAATGCAGTAGTATCGCCATGAATAACTTGTGAAGGATTAAATTGAGATATTTGGTTACTCAAAAGCTTAATGTTTCTTTTGCAGGATAAAAGCGCTACTTCAAAACAATCAGGGTGTTTTGAGATAACTTGAAGGGTTTGTGTCCCAATAGATCCAGTAGATCCCAATATTCCAACTCTTATTTTATTCATTTCTATTTATTTCCCTAAAAAACTCATAAAAATTGCCATAAATACCACTGCGAAAAAAATGCTGTCGAGTCGGTCAGTAATTCCCCCATGTGAACCCATAATCTTTCCAAAATCCTTTATTCCCGTGCATCTTTTTATTCTGCTCGCTGCCAAATCCCCTAGTTCTCCTAAAAATCCAATTACAACACCAATTAATGGATAAAACAACCAGGGATTGAAAAGATCACCAAAAACAACAATCCTATTAAGCGGAATATTGGTTAGTTCAAATAATGCATATACAACCAATGCCCCTAATCCTCCCCCAATCAACCCAATAAGAGAGCCAGAATATGTCTTATTAGGACTAATCTTTGGAAATATTTTAGGACCTTTTATCAGACTACCAAAATAAAAAGCAAATACGTCAGCCATCATCGCTGCACCAATTGCAGTCAAAATAGGAATCATTCCAAATTGGCTGATTAACTGCATTCCAACAATCATAGGCAATAATGGGTAAATAAATATAAATATGGAAATCAAAAAATCATTAAACTTTCTTGAGGGGTCAAAAATATAAAATAAAAATAAAAGAAAAACTTCAAAAGCAATTAGTATTAAGATTCCTTGATAACCCAAAAATTTAACTGCAGGATAAGCTAATACTAAAGCTACAAATAAAGGGGCCTGCATCGGTCGATATCCTGCTTCTTTTACTGCAGAAATCATTTCAAACAAAGAAATTGCTGTAACAAGAATTAATAAAGCATCGAAAAAATATTGACCATAATATGTATTATCCCTTTTAATTGTACCAGTTAATATAATAAAACCTATTAATAAGCCAAAAAAGAAAAGTCCTTGCAAGGTTCTTTTTACAATTTTCATTTCATTACATCTCCAAAGTTTCTCTTAATCTTTTTATAATCATTAAAAATTTCATAAATATCTTTTTTATTTGCATCTGGAAACATTTTATCCAAAAAAAATAACTCGGAATAAGCACTTTGATATGGCATGAAATCAGATAATCTCTTTTGCCCTCCATACCGAATGATTATATCAGGGTCAGGGACAGTAGCAGTATAAAGTACTCTAACAATATCCGATTTATCTATGGGAGAATAATCTGCATTAATCAATTTGTTTTCAAGAATTGTATTAAATGCATATGTGATTTCAGCTCTTCCACTATACGCAATGGCAATAATTATCTTCATTCCTTTGTTATTAATTGTGCCCTTATTAGCCATCGAAATTGTCCCCAAAAGAGGGTCGGGAAGGAGAGAGAGGTTCCCAATAAAGACTAGTTTATAGTTTCTATTAGTTGCTAATGGAATTAAATATTGACTAATGAAGTCTGAAATAATCCCTAATATTCCTAATACTTCACTAGCATCTCTTTTAAAATTATCTTCGCTAAAAGCATATAAGGATAAGACTGGTATCTTTAATTCATCCGCGGCATCTATCATTTCTCTTACGGCTTCTTTAGCTGCAAGATGGCCACTTAATCTAGGCATCCCTTTTTGAGATGCCCATCTGCCGTTTCCATCCATAATAATAGAAATATGTTTCATTAAACAGACATTACCTCGGCTTCTTTTTCCACGGTAATCTTTTCAATTTCAAAAATTATTTCATTAACTCTTTTATCTAAATCTTTTTCATAAATTTTCAAATCATCCTCTGTAATCGATTTTTCCTTTTCGAAGCTTCTTAACTTATTAAGAATATCCCTTCTAATATTCCTTATTGCAACTTTAGTTCCTTCCCCAAGTACTTTAATATCTTTAGCTAAAATTTTTCTTCTCTCCTCATTTAGCTCTGGGAATACCATTCTTATGACCTTTCCATCGTTTGATGGAAAAATTCCTAAGTTTGCATCTATTATCGCTTTCTCAACATTTTTTAAAGCACTAGCATCCCAAACATTTATAACAATCATTCTCGCTTCGGGAATAGTAATATTAGCCATTTGATTAATAGGGGTCATAGTACCATAATAATTTACCAGGACTTTATCTAAAATCTTCGGATTAGCTCTTCCTACTCTTAAAGAGCCTAATTCAGTTTTCAGGGCTAATATTGTTTTTTCACCTCTCTCCTCTAAATCCAAAAAAACTATTTCAACATTTTCATCTAAATAAGCCATATTTCATCCTTCCTTTTTTCCATTTTAATATGACAAATATATCATATATGGCATCACTTTACAATAACGCACATATGTATATGAGTTGACATATATTATGTTAAGAGAGAACTAAAATTATTTCGACACTATGTAAGTGCCAATTTTTTCTCCGCAGAGAACTCTCATAATACTATCGTTTTCTGCTAATCCAAACGCAATTATTGGAATTCCATTTTCACTACAGAGTGCTACTGCCGCTGTGTCCATCACAGATAAACCCTTTTCTATATAATCCTTTGGAGTTATGTTATCGAATTTTTGTGCAAATGGATTTTTCTTTGGATCACTATCATATACTCCATCTATATTTTTTGCCAATAGTAAGGCTTGAGCATGGATTTCGTTCGCCCGAAGAGCGGCTGCAGTGTCAGTGGTAAAAAATGGACTTCCGGTTCCACAGCCAAAAATTACAACCCTCCCTTTTTCAAGATGTCTATTTGCCCTTCTTGCAATAAAGGGTTCCGCAACTTTTGTTATGTCTAATGCGGTTTGAACACGAGTCATTACACCAGCCCTTTCCAGAGCATCTTGCATAGCTAAGGCATTAATTACTGTCGCTAGCATACCCATGTGATCGGCAGTGGTTCTATCCATTTTTCCCCCTTGTTTTCCACGCCAAAAATTACCTCCACCCACAACAATACCTATCTCTACGCCAGCATCATGAACCCTCGCTATTTGGCTAACAATATTTGATAATACTGATTCATCTATTCCAAATCCATTTAATCCAGCCAATGCTTCGCCTGAAATTTTTAAAAGTACTCGTTTGTATACCGGAATCATATAGCCCTCCTGAAAAAAAAGATACCAGCTGGTATCTTTTATCGTTATTTACTTTGACATTTTTGCAATTTCTGCATTAACTTCATCCGCTAAATTGGCATCCTTCTGCTGCAAGCCTTCGCCCATTTCGTATCGTACAAACCTTCTAATCGCTATTTTTTCTCCAATTTTGGAGATTGCATTTAGAACCAAATCCGAAATTGTTAAATCTGGATCTTTAACAAATGGTTGTTCCAAAAGACACACTTCTTTAAAATATTTCTCTATTCTTCCTGTAATCATTTTTTCTTTCACTACTTCCGGCTTATTAACAAGAGAGGGGTCATTTGAAATTTGCGCTCTGGCAATATTCTTTTCATACTCTATTTCACTTTCTGGAACATCCTCTTTCGCAACATATATTGCTTTAAAAGCAGCAATTTGAAGTGCTATATCGTGAACCAATTCTTTAAACATGTCACCTTTAGCAACAAAGTCAGTTTCACAGTTTACTTCTACTATTACTCCTATTTTTCCTCCCATGTGAATATAGCTGTCCACAATACCTTGAGATGCGATTCGAGTCGCTTTTTTTGCGGCTTTTGCAATTCCTTTTTCTCTCAAATACTCTATTGCCTTTTCTATATCACCATCAGTAGCGACAAGAGCGTTTTTACAGTCCATCATCCCTGCTCCTGTTCTAACTCTAAGGTCTTTAACATTCTCTGCACTAAATGACATAATACCTTCCTCCCAAAAATTATCCGTTGATTATTTCAGCGTTATCTTCAGCAAGAGAATCAATTTTTGATTCTTCTTTATTTTGTTCTTCAATATGACTTAAATTTATTGATTCTTCCCCTTCTCTAGCCACAATAACTGCATCAGCCATTAGGTTGGCAATCAAAGTCACCGCTCTAATAGCATCATCATTTCCCGGTATTACGTAATCGACTAAATCTGGGTCACAATTTGTGTCTACTAAAGCAACTATTGGAATGTTCAATTTTCTAGCTTCAGCTATAGCCAAGTGTTCCTCTTTAATATCAACAACAAATAATGCTCCAGGAAGAACTCTCATGTTTTGGATTCCTCCAAGGTTTCTTCTCAAAACTTCTCTTTCTTTGTTAAGTTGTAGAACCTCTTTTTTGGGTAAAAGCTCAAATGAACCTATTTGTTCCATTTGGTCAAGTTTATTCAGTCTATCTATTCTGGAACGCATTGTCGGGAAATTAGTAAGAGTACCTCCCAACCATCTTTCGTTAATGTAGTACATACCACAACGATCTGCTGCAGCTTTAATTACATCTTTAGCTTGCTTCTTTCTTCCAACGAATAAAATTTCCTTTCCTTCTGCGGCAACATTTTGCATAAAATTAAAGGCCTCTTCAATTAAATCTACCGCTTTTTGAAGGTTAATAATATGGATATTATTTCTAACACCATAAATGTACTCTTTCATTTTGGGGTTCCATCTTTTTATTTGATGACCAAAATGAAGTCCTACTTCCAATAATTGTTTCATTGTTATTACTGACATAAAAAAATCCTCCTGTTTTTTCTTCCTTACGCGTCTCAATATGTCTTAACCAAACGGCAACAGGACACACTCAACGTAAGTGTTTAATAATGACTTGTGTAATAATAACATAGTTAAATTATAGATGCAACAAAAAATAAGATTATAGAGTAAAACTAAGATTAGTCCCAACGATACTTATTTTTTTTGTCTCTAATTTCTTGATTTGCTCTTTCAATATCTCTTTTCTCAATTTGGTATTTCAGTTTGGTTAGTATCACAAAAGCAATAATGACAAGAGTAAGACCAACTAATATACCAAGAGTAAGGTATGTCCTCAATTGTCGCTCCACAATAAATATTGTACCAAGCGAATCCGAAGAAAATGATAAATCCCCGTTTAAATAATTATATTTAGTAATTTCGTGAACAAGACCCGTATTATCTACCACCAAAATTTTATAACCGAATATTTCTTTTAAGGTAACACCCGAAATTTTTATTTTATATCTAGAAGAACTCGATGATCCCTGAGACTGGGTAGTATCAAAACAATATATGGGTTTATCCATATATGTATCCATATTCCTCAAAACTATTATGTCCATTGCTTCTAAGTATTTCTCATCATCAATTGATAAAGAAGAAATAATCAAAGAATAATCTGGATGAAAAACCCCAGAAATTGAAATATCATATAATTCATCATCTGAAATTGCTGATACTGAAAGCTTATTTATTGTAAGTATGCCTTCCAAATATTGAATCGAATAATTATCTGAAGCTCCTCCTGAAGGAATTATGTCATAAACTCCTGCATCGGTCTCCTCAAAAATTACTGTCGGTTCAGAAATAAGGTCATCAACAGTTTCATTGTTGACAAAACCAGTTATTGCTACGGAAAAGTCTGGTTCTTCCCCTTCATTAATTGTTATATCGTTAGCTTTTGCAGTCAAATTAGCTTTAGTAATTAATAGTATCCCTGGGTCGTTCCCAGTGTAGTCTGTGATGATATAATTGCTATTAGAAATACTGATAACAATTTCATATGAATCAGCCTCAACAGGTTTTATGTTCTCAGCCAATTCGTTTCTTAAACCAATATACTGATATGATAAACCTATGTCCTCATTGTCGATTACCCCTATAGGAGAAATATTTCTGGAAAACTCCACGCCAAAATACTGGTAGGTTGAAGTTCCCGCATACTCAATAGTAATCGGCTTTGGGTTTATTGTAAGAGATGAAACCCAAGATATTTCGGGTTCAGAATCATTTACTACAATGGAAACAACGTATTCTGCAGCATCAGTTGGAGGGGAATCAGAGGAAGTATAATTCTCCGATTCATAAATAACCGTAAAATCGTAAAAAGGGATTCCTTGATATTCAATATTAATGATAAATTCTATTGGGGTTGCAGAGTAGACATGCTCCTGTGGCGTTATATCAAGTTCAAAGTCGTTAATATTATATTCTCCAGCAGCTTTTGCCGTAAAATAGTAATTCTCTTGATTTAGTTGATCGGAAAAACTAAAAAATACCAAACATAAAAAAATAGCGAGAAATATCATATAAAAGTTTATCTTTCCAAACCTATCACTAATCATGGTAAATTCCTAATCGTTATTAATTATATTTACTGACTTGATATATACAAAAGGATAAGTACAATTTTCCAGCCCACTATTTATGTTTACATAACTAGATTTTCCAAGTTCAACAACGTTATATAAACTTAGTGTGTCTATGCATTTTCCAAAGGCAGCATAATCCCCATCAAGATCTGTAGATTTAGTCAAACATATAAAGAACTGGTCAGTAGCACTATCTTTGTCATTAGGTAACCTTGCCATAGATATTACCCCAGTTTCATGAAGAAGATCTTGATTTAGCAAAAAATCATTCGAGGAAAACTCACCAATTATCGGGTCTACCGATAATTGTGGGAGGATTTCAATTTTTTGATCCTCTATAGAACTAGTAGTATATCCCCCACCTTGCAAAACAAAACCCGGTACAAGGCGGTGAACAATAGTATTTTCATAGTGTCCAGTTGAAGAAAGTGTAATAAAATTAGCACAAGTAATAGGAGCCAATTCCTCAAATAATGCAATACTTACCTTTCTTTCTGTTCCCTTTTGATCAGAAAAAATTATTTCCGCAACAGTCAGACCTGAATAATCAAAAAGTGGTTGGTTCGTTGGTGCAGGAGAATAAAATGGCTCACCAGGGGCAATAGTATTAGTAGGTGTTGTCTCATCATTAGGTATAATGGGCTCAGCATCGTCTTTACATGATGACAAAAAAAACACAGATACACTAATAGTAGCAACGATTAATAGAACTAAAAATTTTTTATGTATACTATTTATTTTCATTTTGCATAGAAAGAAACTGATCAAATACTTCTTTTAACAGATTTTCATCATCTATAGGTAGAAAAATCTCTTCATCATTCTCATCGTAAGAAAGCTCATATATTAATAAATCACCGTCCTCAAACCCTTCAATTTCTTCAGCGGGCTCCAAACATATGAATGTTCTTTGATTGTATTCAACAAGAGCTATTTCACGAAATTCATGCTCATCACCCTTATCTCCAACAAGAACAATTACTTCTTCCATATTATTTAAATTTTCCATAAAAATACACCCTATGAAATTTTATTTAAGTAAGTTTCCAGAATAATAGTTGCTGCCACTTTATCTATTACCTTCTTTCTATCATCTCTCCTTACTCCACTTGAAATGAGAATCCTCTCCGCTTGAACAGATGTTAGCCTTTCATCCATATAAACAATCTTAATCTTATCACCCGAAAGTTTTTTTAATTCTTCGCCAAATTTTAATGAAATCTCAGCCCTATTTCCATTTGTGCCATCCATATTTCGAGGTAATCCTATTACAATTGTATCCACGCTTTCTTTTTGACAAATACCCAATACTTCTCCATAGATATTTTCTATTTCCTTTCTGTAAAGAGTTTTATACCCTGAAGCAATTACCCCTAAAGGATCGCTTGTCGCAACCCCAATCCGGACATCCCCAATGTCAAGAGCCATTTTCCTCATATTAATAATTTTGGTTATGCACTTCGAAATATGATTGAGGATGATTACAAACGGGGCACTTTTCCGGAGCTTCATCAGAGATTAAAATATGACCACAATTTCTGCAGATCCATTCGATTTTATTCGATTTCTTGAAAACAGAGCCATTTTTAATATTATTAGCTAAACTTAAATATCTTTCTTCATGTGACTTTTCTACTCCGGCCACACCTTCAAATAGTTTTGCTATTTCAACAAATCCTTCTTGTTTTGCAACCTCTGCAAACTCCTTATACATTTGGGTCCATTCTTCGTGCTCACCTTGCGCGGCGGTAAGTAAGTTTTCATATGTGTCTTTGATTCCCTCGAACGCTTTAAACCAAAGCTTAGCATGTTCCTTTTCGTTAAGAGCAGTGGTAGAAAAAATGTCTGCTATTTGTTCGAATCCATCTTTTTTGGCCTTACTTGCAAAATAATCATATTTATTTCTTGCCATACTTTCGCCAGCAAAAGCAAACTTCAAATTTACTTCCGTCTTTGACCCTTTTAATTCTTTACTCATTTGTTTCTCCTTTATTTAAAAATTTTAACTTATTAATAATTATACACTTTTCTTCTCCGTTTTGTGAAGGATAATAAAATCTAGAGTTTTTTAATTCATCTGGTAAATATTGTTGATTGACCCATCCCCCAAAATCATGTGGATATTTATACTCGATCTCTTTGTTGTTTTTTAACTCTCGGTTAATTATGTGCTTTGGAATAGAATAGTTTATGGGATTCTCTACAGCTTTTTTTGCTTCATCTATTGCTAAATAAACCGAATTTGACTTAGGACAAAGAGTTACATAAATTATTGCTTCATTTAGCGGCAAGAGACATTCAGGTAAACCTATCTTTTCGGTGGCATTCAATGCTGCTAAACTTATTGTTAAAGCGAAAGGGTCCGCTAAACCCACATCCTCTGCAGAATGTATAACCAATCTTCGTGCAATTATAACTGGATCAACGCCACTTTCCGTAAGCTTCAATGAGTAAAACATAGCTGCATCTGGGTCCCCACCCCTTATGCTCTTGCAAAAAGCACTTAACAAATCATAATAATCCTGGTCGCTAAGTGAAATTGCCCTCTTCTGCATAATTTCTTCCGAAATACTAACGTCAATATGTATTACACCATCCTTATTTGCATTTGTAGTAATGACCGCTAACTCAAGAGAATCGAGAGCAACCCTCATATCCCCATAACTAAACCTGGCTATATGGTCTAGAGCTTCTGAGTCAACCATTAGATTGTAATTCCCCAACCCATGTTCCTTATCAACAATCGACTTTTGCAAACCTTGTTTTATTTCGCTAATGTTTAACGAATGAAACTCGAATACTCTACAGCGACTAAGAATTGCCTTGGTCATACTCGAATAAGGATTCTCGGTTGTGGTTCCAATAAATATGATCTCTCCATTTTCCATAGCGGAAAGCACACAATCAGACTGAGCTTTGCTCCATCTATGACACTCATCCAATATTAAGTATGTTTTCTTGGAAAACAATGCCAAATTTTGCTTCGCTTGTTGAATGATTTCCTTGGCTTCTGAAACTCCAGATGAAACCGCATTTAAATGTTTGTAATCCGCATTTGTGGTTTCAGCAATGATATTAGCTAAAGTTGTTTTTCCTGTTCCGGGCGGTCCATAAAAAATACAACTACCCAATCTGTCTGCAGAAATGGCTCTCTGCAAAAAAGAACCCTCATGAATAATGTGTTTTTGTCCCAAAAAATTGTTTAGAGAATTAGCTCTCATTCTTTGGCTCAAAGGAGCATTATTTTTTAGATTATTTGAAAAGAAATCCATTTATTCTCCACAAAAATATAAAAATCAATAAAAAAGAGCGGTGAAGCTCTTATTGTGAGTTGACCTGTAAGCCGAGTTCTGTCTAGAATGGTCATCTATCTTGGCCCCTAGTCGCCTAAAGAGCTCTAGCGATTAAGGAGAATAGCGGGCAACTAATAATCTCCTTTCTTGCATCAAGTGGGGTTTACACAGCCATTTTTGTCGCCAAAATGCTGGTGTGCTCTTAACACACCTTTTCACCCTTACAGTAAAAAAACTGCGGTATTTTTCTGTTGCACTTTCCTTGAAGTCACCTTCAGCAGGATTTCTCTGCCACCTTGCCTTATGATGCTCGGACTTTCCTCACATTAAATGTGTAACCATCCAGTCAACTCACAAAAGCATTATAACATTTTTAATTAATTATCGGAAACTATTTAGTTTTATTATCAACTAATTTATTAATCTCTTCTCTCATCATATTAATATCAGTAAATTTTCTGTGGACGGAAGCAAAACGAACATATGCTACCTCATCCAGCTCCTTCAATCCTTCCATTACCATATCACCAATTTTTTTGGAAGAAATTTCTTGTGCGAGTGAATTATTTACTTTCTTTTCTATTTCTCCGACCAATGAATCTATTTGGTCAAGAGATACTGGACGTTTTTCACAGGCTTTTATTAAACCTTTTTTGATTTTTGATACATCAAATAATTGTCTGTTTCCATCATTTTTAATAACCAATACTGGCATGCTTTCGATTTTCTCATAAGTCGTATATCTTTTCTTGCAAACTTCACACTCTCTTCTTCTTCTAATTGCTGACCCATCATCGCTTTCTCTACTATCTACGACTTTGCTATCAAGGCTTCCACAAAAAGGACATTTCATAATATTGCTCCATTTTAAGCTAATTTTTATAATACTTTATTTATTATTATCTATATTTTTTGACCTTTTCTGCAAAAAAGCCGGTAATCTGCTTGAAGACACTGGAATTCTCTGACTATCTAAATTCGTGGTGCTAACAGTATCAATGTTCTCTCTTTCTCGCGAAGAATCTTCTGGCTTTTCTCCATTTAAAAGGTCGCTGCTCTCCTGGTATCCGTACATTGTGCTCATTTTTTTGTTCAAATCTTTATCCTTTTCTGTAAAAATCTGTCTTTCCATTAATCCGTAATTGCTCGAGCCATCTGGTTTGGTTTGAAAGCCGGTAGCGATAACTGTAATTACTACCTCTCCATTTAAGGTGTCATCAATTCCCATGCCAAATATTATTTTTGCTTCTTGAGACACTACTTCTTTAATTAAACCTACGCTGTCATACACTTCATCCATAGTTAACCCTTGATCTCCAGCAACGTAAATCAATATTCCTGTAGCTCCACCAATATTTGTTTCAAGTAGATTGCTTTTAACTGCCTGCTTTACTGCATCAAAAGTCCTTTTTTCGCCTTTTCCACGTCCTATTCCGATGTGTGCGTTTCCTTGCGCCTTAATAATAGTTTTAATGTCATTGAAATCAAGATTAATTAAAGAAGGAGTCATTATTATTTCCGATATTCCTTGTATACCTTGTCTCAAAACATCATCCGCAGCTTGAAAAGCTTTTACAAAAGGAGTTCCTTTCGGCATATACTGCTGTAATTTTTCATTTGGAATAACTAATAAAGTGTCTACACATTTTTTTAATTCAGCAATTCCTTTTTCTGCGTTTTCCATCCTTACTCTACCCTCGAATCTTTCAAATGGTTTTGTAACGACAGCCACAGTTAAAATTCCCATCTCCTTTGCCATTTCTGCTATTACTGGGGCTGCACCAGTTCCTGTGCCTCCTCCCATACCAGCGGTTATAAACAATAAATCTGTATCTTGAAGTATCGCTTTTATCTCTTCTTTGCTTTCTTCTGCAGCACGTTTCCCAATCTCAGGATCTGAGCCAGCCCCAAGACCCTTCGTTAAAGTCGAACCCAATTGAAGTTTAATTTGGGCGTGCGACATATTTAATGCCTGCATATCTGTATTTGCAGCAATAAAAGTAGCGGACGTGACGCCAGAAAAAATCATTCTGTTTATCGCATTATTGCCCCCTCCGCCAACTCCAATTACCTTTATATTTGCGATACCTGATGTAGTCATATTATTTCCTCCTGAATATATACTTGAAATTATTAAGCAATTTATTAAAAAAACCTATTTTATTTATCTTTGTTTGCATCAGCATAAGCAAGGAAGCAATCCCGCTAAAAGAAGGCTTATTGTATTGTGGAATTGGAGATGAGATTATCTCTATGTCTTTTCCAAGAATTTGTGCCATTCTTTCTCGTGCCCCGGTTATATTCGCGAACCCTGATCCTGTCAAATAAATCGGAGAACTCTCTTGACTCTTATACGGGCATGAATTAATTGCCTTCTGGACATAATCACAGATATCATCAATTGCTGAAACAGCGATCTCATTTATTAATGAAATTTTATATGCAAAATTAGAATTATTAACGGAAATATAATATTGATCATTTGAAGCGGGAGACAAATTGATGTTTATTTTTTCTGCGAGAGACGCAACATGGTCATAAGGTATATCCAGTACATCCATTATGTCCGAAGCAATATATCCTCCTCCCAAAGAAAAAGATTTAATAAAGACCAACCCATCTCCTTGAGAAAAGGCTACAGAACTGCTAATAAAACCAATATCCACCAAAAATGCTCCATTGTCTCTTGCATCTCTGGGCATCAAAAACATGGTTTCTGCCAATATGGTAGAGGTGTATTCAAAACATATATTTAGCTCATTTGATATATCGTTAAATAAATCATAAAAATATCTATCACACAGAACATATGAGATTTGTGCTTTTATATTTTGAGCATATTTACCTTCCGGACACATAGTACGCTCATTTTCATCCAAAATATAACAAATAGGTGAAGCATTTATTGCAACATTGGAATCATTTTTTATAGGTTCACCTTTAATAAGAATATTATCTGCATCTCTAGAAATAATCTTTCTTCTTGTCGGGCCCAAGGACATTTCAACCTCTTTTTCTATTACATTAGTAAATTCTCCAGGGACTCCCACAAGGATTTTTGATATTTTACCAAAAACTGACGTTTCACATTCTTTTATAAGCGACTTTATGCAGAAAAACAAATCCTCTTCATCTATAAAATTTCCATTTTGGAAACCAAGGAACGCTTTATAAGACTCATAAAAAAAACTGTTTGAACATTTCCCATCAATAATAGCTAGAGTTATATTATCCGAACCAATATTCAATATTGCATCTTTTATTATTTTCATTTTTACTAACCTATTTTAGATGGTTTTTTATCGCAAAGGTTTTTCACCTAAAGATTTCTTTTATATAGTATATCATAAACTTTTTAGAACAACATTATCCAAAAGTCTATTATTCGTAACATATTATAATATCTGATAAAAAGTACTCTTCTAAAAATGATTCCTTTGCTTTATTAGTAGTATCTCGCATGCAAACAAGACCACTATCTTTTGCATCGGAATAAGTAATATCTTTTGAATGAATCAAACCAGCGACTATTACACTGGCTAAAACTAAAATCGATATAATAAATACTAAAATATTCTTAATCATAGTATTTTTCATTTATTTATCCTCATCCATTCCGAAAAGCCATTCAATATGTTGTAGGTATATCCATTTGGATTTAGCCAAGGTTTTATATCTATTAACCTATTAATGTAAAAAAAAACAATGCAGCCGCCCCAATCAATGAAATTAAATATAATGTAATAAAAATTTTAGCCCTTTTGCTTAATTGTTCTTTTTCTTTTCTTGCATATCTATGAGTTATATTTTTCGAGTGATATTTTTCATTAAATTCATCGAGGCTTAAAATTTTATCAGGATTTTTCCTATTGATCTGCGATAGCATATAATCATCATAAGACGCAAAAATTTGAGCGTCATTTTTAATAATTCTTTGCTTCTTAATTTTTTCTCTTGAATCAACATTGGGTTTTTCGTTCGTTCTAGTCGAAGGCACCGAAACTACGTATTCATTGGTGTATAGAAAAGAAATATTTTCTGCGCGTTTCTTTTCTTGCATAAATCTATCATAATCAGTAATTATGTCCTGGTCTCTACCAATTCGGTCAAAAACATCGTTATTTTGCATTGCTGCAACATCTCTTCTTAACGTTACCATTTCTTCTCCTCCAAATTCAATAATATCTATTAAATCCTTTCCGCAATTCTCAATTTTGCGCTCTTAGCTCTTCTATTTATTGTTATTTCCTCCGAACTAGCAACTATTGGTTTCGATGTAATAATACTTATTTCTCTCCGTTTGTTACACGTACATATCGGCGATTTCTTGTCACAAATACAATCTTTTTCCAAATAATTGAATGCTTTCTTAATAATTCTATCTTCTAAGGAATGAAAGCTTATTACGGCGATTCTTCCCTGGCTTCTTAACCTTAAGCTAACAGATAATATAAAATCATATAATCCACTCAACTCTTGATTTACTTCTATTCTCAAAGCTTGAAATACCCTCTTGGCCGGATTTCCATCTCTATAGTTTGACGGATAACATGATTTAACCAACTCTGCAAGCTCATACGTTGTTTCTATTTCCTTATCTTTTCTTTCTGCTATTATCCTTGCGGCAATTTTGCCTGCATAATTTTCTTCTCCATATTCTCTGAAAATTTTTGCCATTTCCTCAAATGGTGCATCCCTCAGTATCTCATAAGCAGAAATCCCTTTGGTTTGGTCCATTCTCATGTCGATTTTTCCGTCATTTGTATAAGAAAAACCTCTGTCGGGATCATCGATTTGCATAGAAGATACTCCCAAATCAAGCAAAACCCCATCTATTTCTCTAATATTTAAACTGTCAAGATACTTAATAATGTTCTTATAGTCGTCTTGTACAAGGATTATTTTATCTTCGAACATGTGTAACTTATTACGGGTTATCTTAATTGCTTCAGGGTCCAAATCAAAGCCTATTAGTTTCCCCGAAGTCAATCTGCTCACTATTTCTTTTGAATGTCCTCCCAGGCCTACAGTTCCATCTACATATATACCATTTGCTTTTATTGATAAACCATCAATTGTTTCTTTTAATAGTACTGGTATATGGCTGATTTTATCCTCACTTATCATATCTGGTACTCATTTAATGCGACAAATTCGCTATCAAAGTTTGCTGATATATCTAATCCTTTTTCAATATATCTTTCTTCACTCCATATTTCTATTCTCTTATTAACACCAATAAAAACTATCTTTTTCTCAATTTCTGCAAAGTCTCTAGCCTTTTTGGGCAAGATAAAGCGACCTTGAGAATCCTCATCAGGTATTACTACTGATGCCATTATTTTTCTAGCTGCATCCTGGGCTTTTAAATTGCTTATTGGAATAGAATCAATCTTTTCTGCAATTCTCTGAAATTCCTCAGCTGGCATTACAAAAAGGCACCCGTTTGTTCCATGCAATAAATAATATTCTCCCACAATAAACTCCCTCAGTTTATTAGGTATTCGCATCCTATTTTTATCATCTAATTGTAAACGATACTCGCCAAAGAACATTTTTATTCTCCTTCATACTATGATTATATGCTAAAAATTTTCCACTTTCAACCACTCAAGCCATTATTTTGCCTGTATTATTGATTAAAATAGGGAAATAATTGATTTTCACTACTTATTTTTTTAAAAAAAACGAGACTTAGAACAAATGTTCTAGTCTCGCTCGCAAAAAATATCTTAATCGAATCTTAGTAAATCAGAGTTAGTTTATTGTTCCGCAAATCACAGGAAGTTAAATAATATTTTATATTGTTTTTTTCTATATATAAGGATGTTTTGCTAGTTTTCCCATGCAAATGACCATATACAACGGAATCAACTTTATACTCTTCGAAAATTCTTGTGAATATTGAATCATCATAGGAAGAATTAAATGGAGGGAAATGTATCATCAAAATTAGTTTATCTTCCGGTTCACGTTTAAGGGCAGCATCGTCAAGACTCATCCTAATCCTTATTGCTTCTCTATCAATTATTTTCTTGTCAGAGTCAGAAACAGTGATCCCCTTCTCGGGGATAGTCCATCCCCGGCTGCCGCAAATAACATAATTTCCGATTTTAATTGAATCGTGTCTTATGATGTTAATATTTTCAGGTAGAGAATCCCTTATTTTTCTTATCCCAGTGCTTGATGAACACCAATAATCATGGTTTCCTCTGACAAAAACCTTGATACCCTTCCTTTTGGAAATTTCAAATAAGTCTTTTTCGGCCTCGGGCAATGATAACGCCCAAGACAAATCCCCCGGGAGCAGAACACAATCATCTTCTTGTACTTTTGCATCCCAATCCAGGGATATTTTTTCCCAATGTTCATTCCAAATTGGGCCAAACACAAACATGGGTTTATCCGAAGAAAAAGATAAATGTAAATCACTAATTGAATATATATTCATTTCTTAATCAAATATTCTATTTTCTTATTATTTATATATTTTTCAATATATCTATTTGCGCTTCAATTCTAGCCAAAATGTCTGCCCTTCCCACTTTATTTTTAGATGATACCATGATTATGTTATCTACCCCTATTTTTAATTGATTTGCGATATTCTGTTTTTTTATTGAAAGGGTATTTTTTTTTATTAAATCACATTTTGAAATTATTACAGAAAAAGGTACCCTGTTCTTATAAAAATAATCCATCATCTCCGCATCGCTTGAGCAAACATCCCTTCTTGCATCTAAAATAAATAACGCAAGACTTTTCTTAGCGGTTAAAAAGAATCTGTTTATTAAAAAAGACCACTTGTTCCTTATCTCTTTAGAAACCTTGGCATACCCATATCCTGGGAGATCAACTATATAGAAAGCCCCTTCATTACAGGAATAATAGTTTATCGTTTTTGTTTTTCCTGGGTCATTCGATGTCCTGGCAAGTGAATTATTGTCACACAAATAATTTAACAGAGAAGATTTCCCAACATTTGAGCGACCAACAAGTGCGATTTGCGGTTTGTCAATAAGTAGAGGAGCTAAATCCTCCATGATTATTTTATAAATCTCAGCTTTTATGGAATTCATTTTCCTAAATTAGTTTATTAAAAATTTTCTACAGCTAAATCGTTAATACGGTTTACCAATGGTTCAGATTCTCCTAGAATACTTTTTTCGGTAATAATAATGCTTTTTATAGTTTTATCATTGGGAACTTCATACATTAAATTTAGAATTGCGTTCTCAACAATCGTTCTAAGACCCCTTGCCCCAGTTTTAAGCTGTATTGCTTTTCTTGCTATTGCCCTTATTGCCTCTTCCTCAAATTCTAATACTACCCCATCAATACTCAGTAGTTTTTGATATTGTTTGACTATGGCATTCTTGGGCTGGGTAAGAATCTTCACTAGAATATCCTCATCCAATGGATCAAGAACAGCAGTAATCGGTACTCTACCAACAAACTCTGGGATCAATCCATATTTGATTAGATCCTCGGGACGCAATCCTTCCATCATCTGCGAATAATTTTTATCCGATGCATGCAAAGAAGAATTAAATCCAATTGATGTTTTATCCTTTCGATTGTCAACAATTTTTTCTAGCCCAACAAAAGCCCCACCACAAATGAATAAAATTTCTGAAGTATTAATCTGTATAAATTCTTGATTTGGGTGTTTTCTTCCCCCTTGTGGAGGAACATTTGCGACTGTGCTCTCAATTATTTTCAATAAAGCTTGTTGAACGCCCTCTCCGGAGACATCCCTCGTAATACTGGTATTTTCTCCTTTTTTTGCAATTTTATCTATCTCATCGATATATATAATTCCTCTTTGAGCTTTTGCTACATCTCCTTCCGCCGCTTGCAGCAACTTAAGCAGCATATTTTCCACATCCTCCCCAACATACCCTGCCTCAGTCATTGTTGTTGCATCAGCGATTGCAAATGGCACGTTAAGGATTCTTGCCAATGTTTTTGCTAACAAAGTTTTCCCAGAGCCAGTTGGCCCTAACATTAATATGTTGGTTTTCTCCAATTCTACTTCTTTATATTCTTCACTTGGGATACCTAGCACTCGCTTGTAATGATTGTATACTGCCACGGAAAGGACTTTTTTTGCACCGTCTTGTCCAACGATATATTTATCAAGTTCATTTTTAATTTTTCTTGGAGACATAAGGTTAATCCCTGAATACAATGAATCCCCTAATCCTCTTTTTACGCTATGGTTAAAAACAGCCAAAGATTTTTTGGCGCAATCCACACATATATAACAATCAACGATTGGAGATTTTACTAATTCATCAACCTCGTTTTCACTTCTACCACAAAAGGAACATTTTAACTCTATTTTATCGTCTTCCATCTTACTCCGTTCAATTTTTTTCTTTTCTTGTGTAATATACTTTATCTATCAAGCCATATGAAACGGCTTCTTCCGCAGACATATAGTTATCTCTATCTGTATCCTTTTCCACTTTTTCAAGAGGTTGCCCAGTCTTTTCACTAATAATTCTATTCAGCTTAGCTTTGGTTTTAGCTATATGTTCTGCCGCTATTACTATATCGCTAGCCTGTCCTTGAGCTCCGCCCATTGGCTGATGAATCATAATTTCACTGTTTGGCAAAGCATATCTTTTCCCTTTAGTTCCCGCTGACAATAAAAAAGCCCCCATTGATGCTGCTAATCCTACACAGATAGTAACCACATCACATTTTATATAGTTTATTGTATCAAATATTGCCATTCCGGCGCTAACCATTCCTCCCGGGCTGTTAATGTATAAAGAAATATCTTTCTCAGGATCTTTCGTTTCCAAATATAACAGTTGCCCCACAACTAGATTAGCAACTGCATCGTTTATTTCTCCTGTTAAAAAGATGATTCGATCCTCTAAAAGCCTTGAATACAAATCATATGCCGTTGTACCTCTATTAGTTTGTTCAATTACTGTCGGTATTGGAATCATAAAATTTTTAATATCCATTACATTCTCCCTTATTCAAATGTATTATTATTTCTTAAAAAATCGAATAGTTTATCCCCGATTATTTTATTCATAATTCGAGCAATTTGATCTTCTTTCATTTCATTTTTGAAATCATCAAGATTTTTCCCTGAAGATTTGGCGAGTAATTCCACTTCTTTATCAACCTCTTCTTTCTCTACGGTTAAATTCTCGCTCTTTATTATGGCCTCCAAAATTAATCTAGCTTTAACAGATTCACGTGCCTCTTCTCTATGCTCGTTCTTGAATTTATCCATATCTGATCCCGTATATTTTAAATAGTCTTCAAATTTAAGCCCGGAATATGCCATTCTAATAGAAAAATCATTTATCATTCTTTGAATTTCTTGTTCAATCAAAACATCTGGAATATCTGTAGTGGAATTTATGGCAATCTTTTCAATTAAAAGATTTTCTTCCTCGTATTTTGCCTTATCTATTGCTTTCTGTTCCAATGATTCTCTAACACTCTTTTTATATTCTTCCAGAGTATCATAATCCCCTAAATCTTTTGCAAAATCATCGTTTAACTCAGGGAGTTGTTTTTCTTTGATTTCATGAACGGTACATTTAAAAACCGCCTTCTTTCCGGCTAAATCTTTACTGTGATAATCTACTGGGAAAGTTACCTCCACATTTCTTTCCTCTCCTATCTTTGCCCCAACTAATTGATCCTCAAATCCGGGAATAAATTGTCCACTTCCGATATCCAATGTTGCTTTCTCCGCTGTTCCACCCTCAAACTGAATTCCATCTACGGAGCCCGAATAGTCTAAGGTAATTTTGTCATTAACTTTTATTTCCCTATCGGCTATGTCTATCCATCTGGCATGGGATTCAACTACTTTCGATATTTCAGCTTCTACTTCTGCTTCATGAATTTCTGAATTAACCTTCTTAATTTTTAATCCCTTGTAATCTCCTAACTTTACTTCGGGATAAATTTCCGTAGTAATAACTGCTGACATGCCTTCTTCGCCAACTGTTTTAATATCAATATCTGGTTTTGAAATAACCTCTAAATCTTTTTCCTTGTCTAAAATCTCAGAATAGAACTTATTTACAGCGTAATCCAACGCTTCCTCGTAAAAAATTTCAATACCATATCTATTAACTAACAATTTAAAAGGTACTTTCCCTGATCTAAATCCCTCTATCTTGTACTTATGTTTATTCATTTCATAAGCTTTAGAAATACAATCATTCCATTCATCTTTTTCAATTTTAAAAGATATTTCTACCCTTGATCCACCAATTCTTTGTACTGAATATTCCATTTTAATCCTCCATTGGAAAACTTGCTACATTATGTTATCACAACAACAAGATTAAATCAATTATAAACTATGACTAGTAGTACTGTTTATAGTATAATAATACTATGCCAAACGACATATTTACCTTATCCTTACTATGCGATGAATTAAGACCTGATCTTCTAAACAGAAAGATACAGTCTGTTTTTTTAAGTAAAAATAGTAATGTTTATTTGGAAATTGTATCTAAGGAACGAAAAATTGTATATCTAGTATTATCAACAAATAAACAAAATACGA
>MWEH01000093.1 GCA_002070965.1 Firmicutes bacterium ADurb.Bin080
CGCTAAAGCAAATGTAACTTTCATTGAGTATCCACAATTACATATAATATTACTTGTAGTTTTTATATCATTTAGTGTGAAAGCTCCAGCGTACAGATCGCCTTGCTTTGGTGTATCACTAACGAAGTACCAAGGCTGTTCCGGTGTGGCAATATCTGCCTTTTTTACTGATAAGCCAGACAATGCGAATCTTCTGGCAAGCTCCTCTATAGAAATCTCATATTTTAATCTACCAGTATAAACCTTTAAATTGACAAGATACCAATGGCCATTGCGTATCCCTTTACTTCGAACTAATTCTCTATCTGATTTTTCGAGGTAATCAGTAATTTTTCTCTGTTTTTCCGGATCTCTGTTAATTGTTCCATCCAGTTGCTGTCCACATTTTGGGCAGAAAATATGCTTACCTCTATGACCTATCATTTTCACTTCAGACTGTCCTGTATCCTTCCTAATTTGAGTTCGAATCTCAATTTTTTCATCATTGCAGCATGCTAAACATGATTTGCAGATAAACCACCCATTGGGACACTTACTACAATCCCTACTGTCAATTATATCTGTACAATTAGGGTTTAAACAATGGGATAAATACACTTCAGCCCCACATGTCTCACACTTGTAAATGTGTGACTGGTAGTATGCATAATTACTAGTTTTAGCTGGGATCATATAGACGCCACATTCACGACATTTCAAGTGCTCAAACAATCTCTTAGCACTGTTCATCGATGCACTGACGATGTTAGCCATCATGCTTGAGTTAAAGCTTGCGCCCCAGAGTTTCAAAATATTTAAAAACCCGAACTTATAACTGGCCGTAGCCTCGAAACTTGAGGAGTATTTGTAGTTATGTTCGATACCATCAGCATACTCCATGGTTGGAAATATGCATTTCTTATTATAACACCAGTAATAAGGGATATTATACTCTTTAGATAAAGATGGTTGTTTTTTGGTTTTTTTATTCGTTACCAATCTTCCTTCGCAAAACACAGGTGTGTCTATCGAGAGATTATTCTGAGTATCTTGGTTTACCAATGGAACATTGCAGAATACAAGTGAATTCCCTGTTTGTGCATTACCAGTATAATTGTAACTGACATTATCACTATACCCAAAGAGCCCTTTATGCACATGGTGTTCCCCTTCAAAAGTGATAGCTATGTTGTCATCGTGTTTGGATACCATTACGTCCGCAGGGATGTTTCGAAAATTACACAACGGTAAATAGTATTCTAGTTCTGCAATCCCCTCACTGTGAATAAGAAGTCTTATGTATGCATTAGATATAACAGATTTGTTGATTTCTGCGTCAGCCTTATATTCATTGATATAATTGAGAAAGAGCTTGAATTGCTCAATACTTATGTTGCCAAGACTTGTGATTTCCTTGAGGTGGCATATATGCTTTACCTCCTCCATTGTTTTTGCTTCCGCCAATAACCTGTTGAAAACTCTGCATTGATTTTCCTTAGATAGATTCCTCAAAGATGCCAAAACGTCTTTAGTTCCAAAACCATCATGAAACCTGTAGTCATGATAGATAGCCCAGATTGATGCTTTTGCATCCAGATTTGTAATGTTCTCAAAAGCCACAATAGCGACATCGGAATAGTCATTTTGTAAACATATGCTACATGTGTGAATAAATCTCCATAAATGTAGTGTATCTGGGGTCACAAATCTAGCAAGGCATAAAATAGTATCCTTAATACTATCTAAGCATGTTTTATCAATCGCGCTATCACAGATTTTTTTGACTTTCTCCCAAAGGGCTGCTTCTGATGATGTCTTACAATGTTGTAGAATGTCATCCACTATTAGAGTAAAAAAACTGAATCCCAAGGATAATGCTTCAGCCCAGTTATTGAAGTCAATTTCCAATGAGAAGTTCTTTATATAGTTTAAAACTCTACTTTCTTTCGATGCTGAATCCATAATATATCCATGATTTGGGAATTCAAAATTCATCTGAGCTTGGTACCACTTATTAAAAGACTCTAGATTTGATACTTTTATTCTAGTCCTGGCATCTGTTTGGATTATATTCCAAGAAAATCCACTGTTATATAAATCCAAGTGAACTGCTTTGTAGAATTGATCCTCGGTATGCAACTGTTTCAGTATATTTAGTATTGTTTTAGTCTGAAATCCGTATCTATGTTGCTGTAGAGCAAGGAGTAAATCAGATATACCAGATTCATATTTTCCATTAAGCAACACATAACCAATTGCCTCATAGCTTGACTGTTCATCGAGATGCAAATTGTTTTTTATAGCATATAGATAATACTTGTATTCTGAAAAATACTTTTTAAATATAGGAGCTAACTTTGAATGGTCAAGATTGGTGAAGAAACTCATCAGACTGGTTAAGGTGCCTTCGTTACATGTATTGTTTTGTTCATGCTTGTTTATTAAATTAATAAATAAGTCTGTTTGCTCGCTTATTCCTAGATTGTCTGAAATCGCGCTTATGCAAATCGTTTTCCAGTAATAAGAGTGCTTCCATTCACCGGAAACTAACTCTATAAGTCTCTCAATCATCTCTTTATCTAAATCACTCGGTTTTGCTAAGGTCAATTTGTCTACTACGATTTTCTCGTTTTTTCTATGCCCGCTGAATATAACTGGTACATTTTCTTTAAGATTACTTGTATCAGAGTTCGAGCTCAATGCGCTTTTCCAAAAATGTATGTCCCCGTATAGATAATGGTTTATAAACCCTTCATCCCTGTGGAGACGTTCATTATAATACCATAGAACTACAGCAAACTCATTTTCAATAAATTCTGGTATCTCTACTTTACTAGTTTCCCTTTTTCTCTGAGGGCGGTTATATCTGCGTGATCCCCACATTATTGAGCCTCATTGTAAAAAAAAGCAATCTGCCAAAATAACTTAAAAGGATACAAAATCAAAGCATAAAGATTCTTTGTCTTTCCCATTATCATCTACTTCCTTACTATACGTTTAATAACACACTATTTGAGTTCCAAATAGTAGTGTAAAATTCAACTCATTGTTTTGTAATTTATTTAGGAACATTTTACGATTACCTTTAACTGCTATTTAAGATTTTGTAAACGATTATATTGTTTATTAAACTCAGATTTATTGTCAATCTTTTTCTCATCTAGCTCCCTAGCCAGCAGTGGTTGGATTTCTGGGGAGCTAGCGGAGCAGGGCTCCATCCACTCGCCTCTGTCTAAAGTCCCCCCTCTATTCCTGGTATACGATAATTTTATCTAAGGGTTTAGTAAGGTATATCCTCCTCCTCGTCCAATCCTCAGAATAATTCTTTAATTTATTCTTTATTAACCTATTACAGCTATTCTCATTAGGTATATCCGAATGCATCTTTCTCTCTTCCTTAGCTCCTCAATTAATCGCTCTAATATGTTGGTGCACTTTATCTTCATCCAATGCTCCGGAGGAAAGTTCAGATAGGTAATTATTTCTTCATAGCTATCTTCTAACCATTCTCTAAGCTTATATTTACCTTTAAGTTCTACTACCCTTATCAGATTCTTCCATGCAAAATTAAACATCTCCACACTCTTCAGTAAAGGAGCTAACCAGCTATGATCCTAATTTTTTACATTATTCAAAGCATTATGCATCCAATGCACTAGGCAACGCTGATACCATTGCCCAGGAAAACACCCCATTATCGCTTTATTTAATCCCTCATGGTCATCACTTATTCAAAGCTCACTATACCTTAATCCTCGTTCTTTAAGACTCTGTAAAACGCCTTCAAGTTATAAGAACTCTCTTTATTCCCGAGCTGAAATCCTAATACATCTCTACGACCATCTTCTTTTAAGGTTGTAGCTATTAATACCGCTGGTGCTACCTTTGCTCTTTCTGACCTAACTTTATATAGATAGCATCCAACCATACATTGACATAATTAGGGTCCAATAACCTTTCTTTCCATATTCTGACTTGATCATCTTTCTTTTGGGTACGTCTACTTACAATATTGCAATCTATATCCGCCATACTAATCTGTTTAAATATCTGCTCCATCTTACGGGTAGATACTCCAGCATAATAAGCCTCCACAAATTATCGTTACTAAAGCCTTACCTACCTTATTATAGTACTCTAAAATACTGGGATAATAACATCCCTCTCTTACCTATGGTATACTTAACTGTATATTCCCCAAACTGGTTTTTAAGGCTCCTTCATCACCCGATAACCATTCCTATAATTATTGCTACTTTTCTTCCTTTCTTAAAACTTGGCTCCTATCTTCTCATTTAAGCCTACCTCCATAAACCCCTTTAGAGCAAACTCAAGTAAGTTACGGAAACCACCCGTACTAGCTTTCCGAATTATCTTGACGAATTCCTTATAATTGTCTTTTTTACTATTTGGTTGAACCATTTTACTTTTACTTGTTTTTCCAACAAAACAAAAAGTTGAATTTGGCTCGACTTTTTTCTCTGTTAGGCTTACCTATTTTATACCACGATTGGAGACACAATTGTAATTTATTAGTGTTTCTCTCTAATAAAACTACTTTAAAGATATGCTCCTATATTATAAAAATCATAGTTAAAAGAAGATATTAAGTCCTTTAACTAACCCTATTCTTTTGGATGAGTCTTAAACCAGTCATTAACTCTAGCTTGTACTTCTTGCTTTTGTTGGTCTGTCAGTTTATTCTCTATCCTTTTTACATCTTGTTCTGCATTCTTATTACCATTTCTATAAGCAATTAGATACCAGTAATAAGCTTCCTTATAGTTTTGTATTACTCCATTTCCATTTTCATAACATACTCCAAGATAAAATTGCGCATTTTCATCACTCTGTTCAGCCGCAGCTTCAAACCAGCGGAGGGCTTCA
This sequence comes from Firmicutes bacterium ADurb.Bin080, assembly GCA_002070965.1. Lineage (GTDB taxonomy): Bacteria > Bacillota > Clostridia > Christensenellales > DTU072 > MWEH01. Next base: position 4,867 of record MWEH01000093.1, read on the forward strand.
TTATAGTCCTGTTTTACTCCTTCTCCAAAGAAATAACATCTTCCAATATTACATTGAGCTTCTGCAAGTCCCTGTTCCGCGGCAGCTTTATACCAGCGGAAAGCTTCATTATCATCTTGTTTTACTCCTTCTCCATTTGAATAACATAATCCAAGAGCATACTGAGCATCTGCATCACCTTGTTCGGCAGCAGCTTTATACCATCGGAAAGCTTCATTATAGTCCTGTTTTACTCCTTCTCCATTTTCATAACAAATTCCAATTCTGCATTGAGCCTCTGGAAATCCCTGCTTAGCGGCAGTTTTATACCAGCGGAAAGCTTCCTTATAGTCCTTTTTTATTCTCTTTCCTTCATAATAAATTAAGCCCAATAAAAATCGAGCACC
>MWEH01000094.1 GCA_002070965.1 Firmicutes bacterium ADurb.Bin080
AGGGGAGGCCTGTCCCTTTCTCCTTCTTCCCTCCTCCTAATTACTTCCCTCTCTAACTCCCTTTCCTCTTTATGCGATTGTGTAACAAATGTATTGTAATCCTACAAGGACGGAGAAATATCCGGTAATTGTCCAATGAATAACTTCGCTAAGAAAAAATATCCCCATGAAATAAAAAGCAATTTTTGGGTTACTTAATTAATATATTTCGATTACCATACTTTTATTCTTGCACAAGAAACCTTTTGGGATTATTCTATCCCTGCTACTCTTTCCTGTCCCTTAAATATGCTTCTGTCATTAATTTTACCCCTGTCTTCCAGTCTGTTTTTGGTTGGAAACCAAGTTCTTTACTTGCTTTCTCTGGAAGGAAATAAAAATCATGACCTGCATGTTGTATCCTCATTTTTGTTAGCAGCGGGGGTGTTTTAGATTTAACAAGCTTATAGAAAAACTCCATAATTGAAGCAACTGCATATGCGATTGGATATGGGGCTGATAGTCCCGGAGCTTTCACTCCTAATCCTTTAGATATCTCTTCCACCCATTCCTTCCAAGTGATCATTTCCCCTGAAACAATATTGTATGCCTCTCCACCCGTTCCTCTTTCAAGAGCTTTGCACAGCCCTTGGACTAAATCTTCTATATATATTCTGGAAATAAGCTTCTTACCTCCCGCAATATATCCCATTTGCCCTTTCATTATTGCATCCATCATTGGACCTTGGACAGTGGTATCTCCTGGTCCATATACAGTACAAGGTCTTATACATACTGTTTTCATCTCATCAGAATTAAAATCCCGAACCATGTTTTCAGCAATAATCTTAGTCCTCGGATAGAAACACTTTGAAGGATAATACGTTCCATTTTCCGTCTCATTCACATGCCCAAAGAAACCATGTATATCGATAGAACTAATGAAGAGAAAATTCTTAACTCCTTTCTCTTTTGCCATTTTCATAAGCTTTTCTGTGGCAACAACATTAATCTGATAAAAACTGTCGTAACTACCCCAGTCAGATACTTTTCCTGCAGCATGAATTACATCAGTTATTCCCTCCGGAAACTCGTAATCTCCTGTCAGATTTACCTCCAAAAACTCAAATCGGTCAACATGATTTTCATATTCCTTTGCTTTTCTCATGTCAAAGGCAATAACCTGAGTTCCTTCAGAAAGAACCTTCTTGACAATTTCTTTTCCTAAAAAACCAGAAGCCCCTGTAATCAAAAACTTACGATTATTCGCATTATCAAAAATATTTTCCATAGAACACCCCCTACAAAATACAATTAAAATATACCACTATTTCTTGCTTTGTTCTATATCGTTTTCAAAGATTATTCTGATCTTTTTCGACTGCAATTTTTCAAATTTTTTTTGAATTTAATACATGTCATTATTTCCTTTCTAACGCTTATTTGTAATTCCCCTAATACCTTTCACGTATTCCCCTATAATGCCTGCTTCTCATATCTTGTTGCCAAAGAGATATTATCATTATATAATTACGTAGCATGATTATTATGTTTCCGTAGCTCAGTAGGATAGAGCGATCGCCTCCTAAGTGATAGGTCGTGGGTTCGATTCCCGCCGGGAACGCCATATTCATCAAAACCGCTCGTTTTTGAGCGGTTTTTGCACCCTATAGGGTATATTTCGTAAATATTCGGATAACATTATACCCTAAAGGGAATAAATTTATTATTTTTTCACTATTTGCATATATTGTTTTGTTCGGTCTCTTTTTTATTTTTGTAATAGTTCATTATGATATGCTACCTCCAAAGTAGACACTTGAAAAAGTAAAAGCTTTGGAGGTATTTTTCAAGTATTTTCCATTATTTACTTCTTTTTTTAATATACCAAATTTTTTCTCTGCATTAATTCGAATGAACTTTTCAATCTTCACTTTACAATATCTTCATGATTGTTTATTATATAGATACTTATCTATGTGAGGAATTATGGAAAGAAAAGATATTCTGAAAATACTAAAGGCTCTGGGCGATGATACCCGCATGCAAATCTTTGAAATGCTAAGAGATGGCCCTCTTTGTGCTTGTAAAATTCTAGAGAATCTGAATATTTCTCAACCCACTCTTTCTCACCATATGAAAATCTTATGTGACTGCAAACTTGTAAAAGCGACGAAAGATTGGAAATGGATGCATTATGAAATTGATTGTGGGATTCTAAATGTCTTTCTATCCTTTATCGGGGATACCAAATGTAGAAGATAAAGATTTCTCACTTCACTATATCAAATACACAATATTAATTAGGAGAAAATATGACCAAGATTTCCCCCGAAGAGTGGGTTTCAAAACATAAGAAACTAGTTGTTTTACTATGCATTATTTTCACTATAGGGATGACCATAGGTATTGCCGCTATTATAGATGGGGTAAATGGGATTAAAACTCTGGGAGCTTTTGTTTCCGATCAACTTCTAGGCATGAAGTGGCTAAATTATTTAATTGGTTCATTGTTCGCTGTCATCTTTGGGAACTCTTTTATGGCCACTCATTGGGGTGGTGCCCTTCAGTTTTTCTTTTATGATACAATAAAAATTTTAGTTTTGCTCTGCACCCTGATTTTTGTAATTTCATACATACAAAGTTACTTTCCTCCTGAAAGAACCAAGAAAATTCTGAGTAGATTCAAAGGAATCGGAGGAAATGCAATGGGCGCACTGCTGGGCACAGTAACTCCTTTTTGCAGTTGTTCTTCAATCCCCTTATTCATGGGTTTTACCCGGGCTGGGTTATCTAGTGGGGTAACTTTTAGTTTCCTCATATCAAGCCCTCTGGTGGACCTTGGAGCATTTATACTTCTTGCTAGTGTCTTTGGCTTCCCGATAGCTATAGCTTATGTGTTGGTGGGTCTTGTGCTTGCGATAATCGGAGGAACCATCATTGAAAAAACTGGTGTTGGAAAACATGTTCAAGATTTTATATTGGAAGGAACCATAGCCGAAATTGAAGGAATAGAGCTTACTCGAAAAGATCGACTTATTTATGCCAAGGATCAAATGCTCTCAACTTTGAAAAAAGTATGGATATATGTGCTTATCGGAGTAGGTATAGGAGCTGTAATTCATAACTTTATTCCTGCAGATTGGGTTAGTGCTGTTCTTGGACAAGATAAATGGTACAGCGTTTTTGTCGCAACCTTAGTTGGTACGCCAATGTATGCAGACATCTTTGGAACCATCCCGATTGCTGAAGCCTTGTTCGCCAAAGGAGTAGGAGTAGGAACCATCCTTTCTTTTATGATGAGCGTGACAGCCCTATCTCTTCCCTCTATGATAATGCTAAGCAAAGCTGTGAAACCCAAGCTATTATTTTGGTTCATTGCCATTGTCGTACTAGGGATATTATCAATTGGCTTTATTTTTAACGCCCTTAATTTCTTATTTATATGACAAATTATACTTTATCTATATTAAAAAATTTAATTTTAGGAGGAAAAGATTATGAAAATATTAACACTTGGAGCTTGTTGTAAAAAGTCAGCTGAAAATCATAAAAATGCCGTGGAAGCTGCGAAAAATTGCGGAGTAGATGAACCCCAAAATATAGGGGATATTAGAGAAATTATGAAATATGGTGTAATGAGTACTCCGGGCTTAGTAATCGACGAAAAAGTGGTTGCTATGGGTCGAGTTTTATCAGTATCTCAAATAGAAAAACTAATCAAAGATCGCCAATAGATAGTAGCACTTAAATTGCTTATTTCTTTGAACTTCTCATCACTAAAGTGTTGAGATTCCTACTTCATAGACTTCGTATTCTCCATCTCCATAGGCGTAACT
>MWEH01000095.1 GCA_002070965.1 Firmicutes bacterium ADurb.Bin080
TGACTATTTTAAACCCATTATCCTTTGCTATTTTATTCAATATCTCTATCAATCTCAGTTCAATTTTATTGTTTAATACTTTATGTCTATATTTTACGCACCAAACAATATGATATTGAATGGAATATACATAACCCCTACCACGATATATTTCTGCCATATTTTTAAAATCCTTATTTGTAGTTTAACCTATGTATTGATACTCATCAAACACATCGTGGGTTTTTAGTGTGCTTTTAATTCACATATGTATTTTATCGTTGGCAATTCATCCCACGACTAAAGTCACAGGTGTTCTTGCTATATTGAATAAATATCCTTATGAAGTGAAACAGGCTAGTCTTTCTAGTCTGTTTTTCCCTCACCCAATGAAATTTTATATATTTCTGAAAACGGAATCTTTCGATTTAAAATAACAAGATACTTATATGGTGCATTAATTTCCGTAACCCTGCCCCCCAAGGACAAATAATGCCCTTTGAGATAATATATTACTTCTGCATAATCTCCCTTGCATAGCAAATTCAACTTACATGATATCTGTTCGTTTTGCTCCTCAGTAAGTTCCTTCTTTGATACACGGGACATTTTTTCTTCTCTTTCTCTCAATGCTTGTTGAAGACCTTTCAATGCATCAAAAGGCATGAATTGCGCTGCTCTGTTAATCTTTTCCTTCATACTTCCCTCTGTTTTTGGCTACTTTCTTTTTAATTTTTCCCAAATTAGTTTATACTTTTCTTTTATTCCCAATACTCAAGGCTCAAACTAAGCAAGATTCATTGTTCCTCTCCGCCATTATGTCCTCCTATTAGTTTGTTTCTGTTAATAGCCGTTGCTCCTTCCTGGAGGTCCATACCTCTTATCATGGAGTTTTTCCCGAATTTTTCCTTTATCTTAAGGGCTGCCCTTTCACAATTACGTTCCTTTTCAACCTTGTTAAAATCAGTAAACAAATCGTATCCTTCACAGCCTTCATCACATACATCGCTAAAAAAAATACCCAGCTTCCTTATTGGATATTTCTGATCTGTGGTATTTTTGAACAGATTCTTAACATACCCGCTTATTATGTTAAAAGAGTTGGTGGTTTCAGACATTCTTACTGTTCCACCTGTTGACTCTCTGATATCCTTTGAATAACCCACATATATTCCAACATGATTGGTTATTACATGCCTTTTTAACATCTCTTGACATCCGTTAAGAACCATTTCCTCCATTACAATCATAGCTTTATGAAATGGGTAGTCCTCGAAAAGAATCTGGGAGAATGATACTGACTTACTCTTGGTTTTATATGCTTTTATATCTGCTATAGTGCAAGACTCTCTTCCCCAAGCATGATCTATCATAATTTCAGCATTTATTCCAAAAGTTTTGTACATTACTTCCTCGGATGCCTCGGTAATCCCCCTCATATTAAATATTCCGAGTCGCGCCAGCCTTCCTGATATTCCCTTCGCTATCTGCCAAAAATCAGTTAGTGGTTCATGATCCCACAAAGTCTCCCTGAATAACTGCTGATTTAAAAAACCCATATGATCTTTTGTCTTCTTAGCCGTAATATCCAAAGCAATTTTAGCCAGATACATATTTGTTCCTATTCCAACTGTTGAAGGAATATGAACCTTATCTGCAATTTCATTAACAAGTTTCTTTGCGAACTCTTTAGGCTCCAATTTATAGTACTTCAGGTAATCTGTTGCATCGATAAAAGATTCATCTATGGAATAAACATGTATATCATCTTTTGATATGTAGTTAAGATAAAGCTCGTAAATGTCTGCTGCATATTCTATATATTTTCTCATCCTGGGGATAGCTATCTCGTACTCTACATTATCTGGAATTTCAAATAATCTGCAACGATTCCTTATACCTAGTGACTTCATTTTCGGAGTTATTGCGAGACATATCGCACCCTTCCCCCGTGAAGGGTCGGCTACAACAAGGTTGGTTTCAAAAGGGTTAAGACCTCTTTCAGCACATTCGACAGAGGCAAAAAAACTCTTCATATCTATGCAATAATATATCCTATCTTCTGAAGTCATATTTCCCTCTTATCTTTTGCAAGGTTTATACCCAAATACTATTTAAATCGATTTATCACACTATCTCATACAGCCTCTTTTTTACAAAAAGGCCATCTATACCTTTTACTCTCAAATACTATTTAAATCGATGTATCACACTATCTCATACAACCTCTTTTATACAAAAAGGCCATCTATACCTTTTACTCTCAAATACTATTTAAATCGATGTATCACACTATCAACTACGCCCAAAATTTCCCATTCTCCTTCTGGAATTATGTCCGAATATTGAGGAGAGCCATCCTCGTGAATTGAACTGTTTGCTGGTTTAAGTAAATATTTACCATTCTCCTTGGAATAGATTTTCGCCGTAGCCTCCTCTCCGTTTAATCGTGCAATTACTATATCTCCTATTTCAGCAGTATTCTGGTGTCTAACGACCATAATATCGCCATCGTTAATTCCTTTTTCTATCATACTTAACCCTTTTGCTCTCAGCATAAAATGGTCGCTTGGTCCAAATAGTTCCTCGGGCAAAGAATATGTCGCAACTATATTTTCGACTGCAAGTATTGGGTCCCCACAAGCACATTCTCCAACCATTGGAATTGGTTTGGTTTTTCCTGCAAGAAGCTTTTCGCTCCCCCTTATACCCTCGTTTTTATCGTAATTTAGTTGGCCCCTCCTGTTTAATTCTAAAACATATCTTTGGACCTTGCTTATGGAGACTCCAAAAAAACCTTCATTGTCTCTCATTATTTTTCTTAAAGATGGCACGATTCCTCTTCTTCTCTGATATTCCTCAATATATTCCTTTGTTTTCACAAGCATGGACTCATCAAATGGTTTCATATTCCCCTCCCCGAGTTAACAGTACATTACGTTCCGTTATCAATAAAATAACACACCCTTTTACCCTTGTCAACAAACCCCTCCGTTTTTATGATTATTCAAGAATAAAGTTGACTCGCTAATTTAATTAATTTATAGTTGCGCAAAATAACAAATTAAATAATTATTTGAAGTCAAAAAATAACCTCCTTACCGCTAAACAAAATATCAGCAATCAATTCAAAAACATAAAATCAAAGGAGGAAAAAATCTATTTGCAAACAACCAAAACTTTGTCTTCCAGAGAAAAAGCAATCTCTTCAGGGGTATCCAAATCTCCTTTAAATATCCTAGTAATCCCTTTTGAGACATAACCTATTACAGTATACTCTCCTGAAGAACTAAAATAGCAGGAGTTTATGAGTTCGGAAGCAGAATTGAACGGCTCTGGGTTTTTACCTTTAAAAAAGTCTATCACGTCAAAGCTGTATAGCTCATATGTAGCATCCTCGCCCTCATTGTCATCATAGGTAAGAAGTTCTATAAATAAATTATAAAGTTTGCTTGATTTACTGAGTTGAGTCATTATTCTACTAACGTATTTATTACTTATTATGGTGTTACGAATATTATAATTTTGGGCTATATCATAGTTTTTGGGATCAAGAAGTTCAATAATTATGTCTGCATGGTGAAGTTTTGCAATATCTTGAATCATTAAAAGGGTCAGCAAGACGTCCGAGTCATAATCTTCTTTGCTGATATTGTCATCCGAGAGAATAAGTATAGAATCAATCTTTTTAATATCTTTTACGCTTTTGTTTATTGTATCCGCGTCATTTGCTCCTACAAGAGTAATATTTACTTTTGAATTGCTATCTTTTTCAAAAAGCCTAATAGAATCTTCTATATATTTCAGCTTGCTGTTCTGACCGAAAACGATTATATTTTTCTCCCTGTAAGTCTGATATTCCCCCACCTCTACTTTTCTATAATCAGAAATCGGGATTGGTCTTTTTACCTGCAAATTCTTTTCGCTATCAGAAAGAATATACATAACCCCATTTCTATTAAAAAGCGGTATCGAATAATTATTTTCCTTCATATAGTCTCCAATCGAGCCCTCGGGTGCGATATAAAACTCCGCTCCTTTGAAGGAAAAAAGCTCTTGATATGCGCTATTTACTTCAGGATAAATAATTGTTTGTGCAATAAGCCTTCCCATCATCTCATCCGGTTGAATGGGAATAATTCTATCAATTCTATTAGTATTTTTAGCAATCTTTTCTTTTACCAGCTCAACAGTCTCCTCTTTTTTTGCCTCGACAATTATAACTGGATCCTTACTTGACTCACAATTAACAACCAACATAAGATTCTTAATTACACTCATATCTAAAGCATCAATCTCTCGATTGTCATCTGAAGGAGATAAAATAATTATGGAAGAAGCCTTATCTATGCATACATCACTCAAGTCACTTTTTGAAAAAACGTCACCTTGCCTTACGATTACATTTAAATGTCCTGCTTTGTCTTTGCCCATATCATATAGTTTTCGTTTTACAAGTTTTTCCACCTCAAGCTTTTCACAAGAAGACAGAACTACCACATTTGTCACATCCTCGTCATACAAATAGTCTGCTATCAACTCAAGCGCCTTGCTGTTCCAGTTTAAAATTAAAATATGGTCATAAATATATAACTTACCACTACCCTTTTCACTTTTTTCAACAATAGAAGAAAAGGTGTTCGCTACATATGCGATTATTCCGCCAGAAAAAGAAATCATGGACGTAATAATTACAGTTATTGACAAAACCTTTACAACTACGTTTCCATCTGGGTCGTAGAAACCAGGATCCAACATCCAAGTAATCCCCGTTCTCCAAAGGGCTTCAACTGCATTTCCATAACTACCAGGAGAGGATAAAAAAGCTATCAAAGATGAAACAAGCCATAAAAGAAGGTTAAAAACAATTATTCCAATAAGCAAAATCAAACGTGCATTTTTATGTTTTTTTATGCTTAGCCAACGCTTAAAAGAATTCATAGAATATTCCCCCCATCTAATAACTTCACCCTATCATATTGTAAATATATCACCCAGTATATTGCTAGTCAACGAGTACAACAGTTATACAGTATTCAATCTCATCGCGAGGATTTATTAATGATGTTATATATATCAGCTTATACCATTCAATCTCTTAATAATGATTTTTAGAGGTTACTAAAAATTTGACATTTTAATAAGAATTATTTAGAATATATTTATCTAAATAAAAGATACGTTCTTTGCCACCGGGTGAAGAAGTTAAGCGTCATATTTCCTTTCGTAGGTCTTTGAAGATAGGAAGTAGGGGCGCATTTTTTTTGGATTAACGGAGCTGAAAACAAGCGTCCAAACCTGAAACGCACCTAAGCAATCTTTCCCATGATTGCATGATTAAAAAAGGAGTTTGTATGACCAAGAAAGTTGCATTTAAAGAATTTGCCATATACTCTTCTCTAAATGTGCTCGGAATGATCGGAATATCCGTATATATTCTTGCAGATACTTTTTTTGTTGCAAAGGGAATGGGAATGGTTGGCCTTGCAGCCTTAAATCTTGCCTTACCCATATATGGCTTCATTAGGGGAATCGGCGTAATGCTTGGAATGGGTGGTGCAACAAAATACTCCGTTTTAAGGGCGCAGGATAAAAGTGAAGAAGCAAATTCAGTATTTACCCACACCCTAATAGCCACCCTTTTTATGTCCCTTATTTATGTCTTTTTAGGCTTCTTTTTATCAAACCATATCACTAATCTTTTAGGAGCTGATTCCGAAGTTTTCGAGATGACACAAATTTATCTTAAAACACTTCTTTTAGGCGCTCCTATCTTCATGTTAAGTGATATGTTAATTCTGTTTGTGAGAAATGATAGAAATCCTAGACTATCCATGTTTGCCATGCTTGGAGGAAGTATGTCAAATATCCTCCTTGACTATATTTTCATATTTGTATTTAAAATGGGTATTTTTGGCGCAGTTCTTGCAACTGTAGTTTCGACTTTGTTGGGAATCTCTATTCTTTTCCTTCATTTTTTAAGAAAGAAAAACAATTTTCGTATAATAAAGACAAGATTCAGTTTTTCCTTGACTATAAAAATAACTGCCCTTGGGCTCCCCTCTTTAATAACCGAATTATCCTCAAGCGTAGTATTGTTGGTCTTTAATCTAATAATTGTCTCCCTAGCTGGTAATGTAGGTGTTGCCGCTTACGGAGTCGTGGCCAACCTGTCGTTTGTCGTGGGGGCAATATTTATTGGAATATCCCAAGGAATGCAACCTTTAACAAGCAGAGCACATGGTCTAGGGGACAAAAATACCATAAGACGTCTTCTACGTTTCTCCCTGATAACTGTCACTATTATCTCAATAATAATTAATATTCTAATTTTCTTCCTGGCTGGGCCGATCGCACATTTGTTTAACAGCGAAAACAATCCTGAACTTCAACAAATAGCTATAATCGGACTTGAACTATACTTTACCGCCATATTATTTATGGGATTCAATACCATCACCTCAACTTTCTTTACCTCAATTGAAAGACCCATCCCTGCACAAATTATATCTGTATTGAAAGGACTTGTAATAATTATCCCCATGGCTATTTTGATGTCTTCCCTGCTAGGAATTACAGGGGTCTGGTTGTCTTTCCCTGCAAGCGAAGGAATCGTCGCGATAGTTTCCTTAATTCTTATTCTCATATCAAGAAAGGCTTGGGGGAAACATAATTCTGACAATCTCTTGCCCATTACTCCTGTCTTAATAGACCCTTCTAGAAAGAACTAAATTTAAAAAAATAGACTAGTTTTCTCACAATACTTAGTAATTACTTTTTGAACTCAATCCTCTATATTAAAAAAATAGGGGTTACATTTTAGTTAAAAGTAATGTATATTATTAAGAGTTATATTTTGGAGGGACCTTTTTCAATGAACAGTAAACTCAGTAATATTGGTCATAAAATTTTTGGAACAAAGCCAAATGACGGTGATATTCAGCCAATTGAGGGAGTTGCCTTTGGCATAGCTGGTTTTGGACAAAATCTCATTTGTACAATAATAGGCTCCTACTTAACAATATTTATGACAGATGCCATCGGATTTCCTGCGCTATCGGTGGCTTTTTTAATGTTATTTACCCGTCTTTTCGATGCCCTCAACGACCCAATTATGGGAAGTATAGTAGACAGAACAAGAACCAAATGGGGAAAATGCCGTCCATTCCTTCTATGGATGCCCATTCCAATTGCGGTAATGACAATCCTATGCTTTCTTCCAATATATCCTAACAACCCCGGCGGTTTCGCAGCAATATCGGTTGTATATGTTGTATGGAGCGTTGTATACACAATAGCTGATGTACCCTACTGGGGATTATCTACAGCGATGACATCAAATACTGTAAAAAGAGCTAATATGCTTACTGTAGCGAGGCTACTTTGTACAGCCGGCGCTGGATTAGTCACAGTAATCGTGCCTTTAATCACTGGGCCTATCTCTGTTCAATATGGCACTGATGCCGGCCCCCGTCTAGCAAATGTATATTTTATAGTGGCAATAATTCTTTGTGTTGTTGCATTTCCAATGTTTCTTTTTGGATTCTACAAAACTCGCGAGAGAATGATGTCCACTGATGCACCACCCTCTCTTAAACACAATCTGAAGCTCCTGGTAAAAAATAAACCCCTTTTACTCATAGTTATTTCAGGAATTCTAGGCTCAGCAAAGATGGCTTACACATATACTGGCGGTTTGTATTTTGCAAAATATGTTTTAGCCGATGTTTTCTTCTTAGGGATGAGAGGAGAACAACTTTACACAATTATTACTATGGCTGCAGTCCCAGGAGGCTTGGTCGCTTCCTTAATGGTACCCTGGTTTGCCCAAAGATTTGGGAAAAGGAATACTTACATCTATTCCCACATAGTAGGATCATTAATGATGTTCGTTTTATTCTTTGTAGGAATTGCTAATAAATCCTCCCTATATACCGACCCCACTACCCTTATAGTTGGACTAATTAGTCTTGTTATTATTGGTATTCCGATGGGCTTTGGTAATATCATAACCTATGCAATGATAGGAGATACAGTAGAATATTTGGAGCTAAAAACTGGAGAACGCGCTGAAGGGATTTGTTTTGCCATGCAAACTTTTATAAACAAAATAGGTATGGCAGTTGGTGCCTTTATTGGAGTCTTAGCCTACTATATGGCTGATGTCACCCCAAATAATCCAGGAGCCCTTGATCCAAAAGGAAAGGATATTATGTGGATTATGCTTGTGCTTCTTGGGGCGATAAGCCTTGTAGGGACAGCCATCCCATTATTCTTTTACAAATTTAATGAGAAGAACCAAAAAGCTGCTATTGACATTATAATGGAGAGAAGAAAGCTTGCCGAAGAAACAGGCAAGACTGTTCAACAAATAATTGCAGAAGAAACAACTGATAGGGTCTCTGAAATACTTACAAAGAAATAATCCTTTATCCCTCATCTATACAAAAGGACCGGAATAACCGGTCCTTTTTTTTACCTTTAAGATATAATTGGTCCGAGGTTCCTCTAAATATCATCCGGCAAAACATCACCTCTGTCCTTTGTGATTTGTCAGAGATTCCTCTAAATGTCATCGGATATAATATCATCTCTGTCCTTTTTTCATTGGCCCGAGATTGCACTAAATGTCCCCCGATAAAATATCATCTCTGTCCTTTTTGTATTCTTTGAATTTTTTCTTTTCTAAAGCCAAATAGATTTTTTTAATCAAAGGGCATATAGACATTAAAGCTTTTGAAAAAACAAAAATCGGTGATGGACGAACTTTCTTACACCCCCTCTCAACACCTCTTACAAATTTTTCAGCAACCGGTTTAACATCTTGCACTGGGAAAGGCTTTTTATATGGGATTGGACAAGATGTCTTAAAAAAATTAGTGTCTGTTGCTATAGGATACAAACAAGTAATCTGAATATTTTCTGGCTTTTCCATCATTATGGATTGTCTAACACCATTTAGGGCATACTTCGTTGCTGAATATAAGGCAAATCCAGGCATAGCCATTTCCCCAATAGCAGACACTGTCATTCCAAATATTCCTTTTTTACCATCCAAATATTGCCTATATTTCTGATAGGAATAAATGGGTGATATTACGTTAGTATTAAATATATCTCTGATTCTTTCCCAACTAGCATAATTCATTTCTTCATAATATGCGTAACCTGCATTAGCAAAAAAGAAATCTATCCCTCCCATTTTATCTATAGCATAGCTGAACAAATCATCAACAGCCTTTTCGCTACTTACATCAACACTATATGGAATGACCTTATCCGATTTAATTACTTCAAGCTGATCAGTTTCCTTATCTGCAGCCACAATCAAATTCCCTTCTTTTTTCATCAGTATCTTCATGACTGCAAGTCCAATTCCACTGTTAGCCCCAGTAACAATAATTTTCATGTTTTCAATTTTCATATTCACCTCAATAATATTTCCATTAAAAAAAAGCGAGTAAAACCTACTCGCTTCCTTTCTTTTAGAATTAAGCTCTTGCTGGATACCATAATTTTTCAAGGGCATTGAAGCTATTTAGAACGGCTTCATCAAGGACCTCATATGAAATGGCTTCTGCAACATTCTCATAATCATAAAGAATTGCGTAATGGTCATGCCCCTCAAAATACTGGGTGTTTTCTGGGTCGAAATCTCCAACTGTTGCCGAAACTGAAAGTACAACGCCATCTCCCTTCAATGAATCTTCCATATGATCTAAAATTACATCACCAGTCATCGGATTTGTTACATAGTATATTTTATATCCACCAGCCTTTCCAGAACCGTTAATATATGTTGTGTCTACAAGTTTAGTAGAGAATATCTTGCTCCCATCCTTTTGAGTAACATACATTGCATCCCTTGATTCAAGCCACTGTTCCATCGGAGGTCTTAAATCTCCCCCTTCTAATTTTGCCCAAGGCCTGGTGCAATAGAACTCCCAAAGTTCTTGTTGGCTTTCAAAGTCCATTCTTTCCCCATCTAGATATATTCCCGCAAGTTCCCCTTGAAATTCAGTATTGAAAACCTCATACGACGGTAATAATTGGTATGGAGTCCACATATTTACAAGAGAAAGAAATTGGTTTGTAAATACTGAATCAATATTATTGGATAGTCCTTCTAAGGCGGAAATTCCCAATCCGCTAATCGCATCCTTAACCCCTGCAATCATCCCATTTACATTTTCAAGTATAGAAATACCCGCAACAGAGCCCAGAAGGGGAGAATGATAACTCACGAACTTAGATACTTTCTTCCTGTTCTTTTCGCTTTTTGCTAAGTAGGTTGCGACCACCGGCCCACCATTACTGTGAGCAGCCAATATTACCTCGGTGTATTTCATTTCATCTATATACTCTTCAAGCTTATCGGCATTATATCTGGTGTCTTTTCTAAAGTCATAGTTAAATATCTGAACATCATATACATCCCCATATCTATTATACAAGGATTCCCACATATCTTTTTGCGCATTAATAACCCCGTATCTCCATCTGCTCTGATCCGACCACGGAACCCTTTCAATAGTGGGAATTGTAGATGTACCATCCGGATTCATGGCTATCATATTTAATAAACTATCCGGCTCTCCTACTCCTCCGTTAGCCATTATCTTTCCCAACTCTTCTTGGACCACTTTGTTTCTAATTAACCCTAAAACCCCTGCCAAATTAATACCATCTGCATTCATAACCGTAGAAAAAGAAACATTCTCTAGCCCTTCAAAATTATCCCAGATATAATCTCCAGTCTCAGTATCGTACAAACCGCTTCCAAAAAGACCAGGTAAAATAATTAAAGCTCTTTTCTGATATGCGTAAGTCAAGTATGAGCCGCCAAAGAGTCCACCCAGCCCAAGCACAACCGCTATAACCGCCGAAAGCACTATTAAAATTATCTTCTTTTTCCCAAATCCCATATCAAATCTCCTTAGCCATATATGTAAATATGATATACTATATGTTAGTCTAAATCAACATTTTTTATTTCAACCAAATTAAAAAATCAAGGCTGTTAATCTTTGGGTATTAAAAATATAGGGATACCATACTTGCATTTATGGAACCCCTATTCTTCATTATCAAACTTTTTTATTTACTACATAACCAGTAATTGTTAAAACAATCCTTCAATGATTCCTTCATCACTGATCGACATTTTTATTGCTCCGGGAGTTTTTGACAAGCCCGGCATCAGCAACATTGAACCTGCAAGTGCTACAATAAACTCGGCACCCGTACGAACCTCTATATCTCTAACATGAAAAGTAAATCCCTCGGGAGCACCAAGTATCCCCGAATCATCGGTAAGAGAGTATTGAGTTTTGGCTATGCAAACTGGATAATTCTCATACCCCGATCCTTTAAGCATATCAATTTTTATCATCGCTTCATCAGTGTATTCCACATCTTTTGCCCCATAGATTTCTTTGGCAATCTTTTCAATTTTTCCCTTAATGCTGTCCTCTAAGTTATATACATACCTTATATCGGACTTTTTTTCCGCCAATTTTACTACCTTTCGGGCTAGTTTTATAGACCCTTCACCACCCTTTGAAAATGCTTCTGATATTTCAAATTCAGCTCCCCTTTGCTCACAATAATCCCTTATAAATTGAATTTCCTTATCGGTATCTGACGCAAATCTGTTTAAAGCTACAATTACGGGTAATCCTATTTTTTTAGAAAGGTTATCAATGTGTTTCCCTAAATTCACTATTCCCTTTTCTAGAAACTCCAGATTTTCTATACTTAAATTTTCTTTGATTCCTGACCCGTTATATTTCAGTGCTTTCACGCTGGCAACTATCACAGCTACTTTGGGGAACATTCCAAGAGCCCGGCACTTGATATCTATAAATTTTTCTGCTCCCAGATCTGCTCCGAAACCTGCCTCCGTCACTACATAATCAGCAATCGTAAGGGCAGTTTTTGTAGCTATAACGCTATTACATCCGTGTGCAATATTTGCAAAAGGACCTCCATGTATTATTGCCGGGGTTCCCTCCAGAGTCTGAACTAAATTTGGTTTTAACGCCTCTTTTACCAATATAGTAACAGCTTCTTCAATTTTTAAATCCCCGCAAGTAACCGGCTGATTATCAATATTTCTTCCGATACAGCTGTTTTTCACCCTTCTTTTAAAGTCTTTTAGGTCTTTAGCTAAGCAGAAAATTGCCATCATTTGACTTGCTGCGGTAATATTGAATCCATCCCTTCTGGGAATTCCGTTTGGGCCCCCTCCTTCAGCAACAGAAACACTTCTGAGGGCTCGATCATTTAAATCAATACACCTCTTCCAGGTAATTTTCTCAGGATCAATTCTAAGTTCATTTCCCTGGGTCAAATGATTATCAATTATTGATGAAACCAGATTGTTTGCGGTAGTAATGGCATGAAAATCCCCTGTAAAATGAAGGTTTATCTCCTCCATTGGGACCACTTGGGAGTATCCTCCGCCCGCAGCTCCTCCTTTTATTCCGAAAACCGGGCCTAAAGAGGGCTCTCTTAACGCAAGACAGGATTTTTTTCCAATTTTTCTAAGCCCATCGGCGAGACCTATTGCAATAGTAGTCTTTCCTTCCCCTTGAGCAGTGGGATTAATAGCAGTTACTAAAATTAGATTATCTGATTTTGGTTCGGCCTTTATATTCAGCTTTGCCTTATTTCTACCATATAAGTCAAAATCTTCTTCTTTCAAACCAAGCGAAAGAGCTATTTCGCGAATGGGTTTTACTTCTCTCTCCCGTGCAATTTCTATATCCGATTTCATTCCCTAACTCTCCTTTTATTATTTCCAACGGTATTATATCACAAATAGCCATTATTATTCCCTTAAGTGCCACTATATAATTATTTTTGAATTCTTTCTTTCCCAATAAATCTGCCCCATTTGTAAAACCTCTCAATTATGTAAAAGGCACAAAAAAACCGGCTCATGCCGGTTTTACTTCAATATAATCCGAAAGATCACTAGTTATTGGGTTTTATTAAAAATATATCATCAACAGGCATACTGAACATAAAACCTATAGCTCTTTTATTACAGGGTTGAAGAATCTTTCTAACCTCAGTTACTACCTCTGCAACCTGATCATCTTTCATTACCGTAATAATTGTTTTTGAGTTCTTCTTATCTTCCGGGTCGGACTGACCGTAAAAGGTGTTATGGTGCATCGCAGCAAACAAATCTGATTTTCTTGTTATTGCAGAAGCCATTCCCTCACTTTCAAGGATTGTTGCTCCTTTAATGTTTTTTTGCAGAAACATCTCTAAAATCGCTTGTATGTACTGAGTCTCTCTTAAGATGATGAATAATGCTTTCATTTTTACACCCCATGTTCTTTTATACCTTTATTCTACTACAAAACGAAGACGATAAAATACCCCAATCGAAAAATACACAAAAAATTCATTTACCTTGGTATACAGAGAAAAACATTTTATGATTACTTTTTATCAGAAGAACTTTTTGGTCTTCCAAGTACTCTGACGTATCCTTTGCCGTATTGGACACAGCGGCTAACCCTACTTAAAGTCGCAGAAGAGATATCCGTTTCGGCAATAACTTGATTGTATGTTTTGCCTTCTAATAAAAGTTTAGCGGCCTTTACTCTTTGAGCCATCTGCTCGACCTCTTTTTTGGTGCATAAATCATCAAAGAAGAACTCACAATCCCTAATGTTGTCAATACCAACAATAATCTCATAAAGTTCCCCAAAAACACTCTTTTCCATTTACACCCTCCCGAGTAGAGCATGTTTTAATTATACTTTAATACACTAATTAAGTAAAGACTCAACTATCAGAAATGAGCTAAAGAAATATCAAAAATTTAATCTGCTATCATAAGTGAGCTCACACCAAATATGAAAAGTTTAATCCGCCATACTATCTTTTAGAATTGTTTTTTTGGGGGCAGCACCAAAGTACTGAAAAAGATTACACTCTATTTCTGAGTTATATAACTTTCTTTTTTTATCTGCTCTTTTTCCAAAGCTTTTTTCTGTATCCTTAAACGAGGAAAGAATATATGCGCTCCATGAATCAAGAGATTCATACATTTTGAAAAAATCTCTATATAACAAACCTATATCTCCTTCGTTCAGTCTCTCTCCATACGGGGGATTCGTAATTATGATCCCGTGTGAAAAACGCGAAGAAAAAGACCTCATATCTGCCTTTTGAAAATGAATATACTTTGACACCCCTGCTCCTTCGGCATGTTTCACAGCTAAACCAATGGCCTTTGGATCAATATCATATCCATATATCCTAAGTTGTTTGTCTTTAATTAAACTCTTGGCTTCCTCTATGGTATTTTCGAATATCTCCTTTCCTCCGGGGAAGGACTCATACGCAAAATGACGATTTATACCCGGAGCAATCTCATTCCCTATCAGCGCAGCCTCAATAGGTATGGTTCCGGAGCCAGTGAAAGGGTCAAGAAGTACCCTGTCATCCTTCCAATACGATAAAAGGATAATTCCCGCAGCGAGTGTTTCTCTTAGGGGAGCTCTTCCAACATATGTTCTATATCCCCTTTTGTGAAGGGACTCTCCCGATGTATCCAAAAACACTGTGACTATATCTGAATTAATAGAAATCTCTACAACTAGGTTGTTTTCAGTTTCTGGAAGGCGTGTTAAATTTTTCCTTTTCATAATACGTGCCGCAATAGCTTTTTTTGTAATGCTTTGAACACTGGAAGGAGCCATCAAAGTGCTTTTCAACACCTTTGCTAGGACCGTTATTCCCTGCCCATTTGGGATAATATCCTCCCAAGGAATCACAGAAATCTCCTCATATAGCGTATCAAAAGTATCAGCTTTGAAAGATGCCAGAATGATGAATACTCTACTTGCCGTTCTTAGGAACATATTTGCTCTGGCTACATCCTTAAGGGTTCCTTGGAAAGGGATCCTCCCGTTTATTGCCCCCTCGCAAAAAAGACCATTAGCTGTCATCTCTCTTTTAAGGACAGCCTCCAGTCCGCTTTGTACGCTTGCGCATAATTTCAAATTTGCAGAATAATAATCCATAACAGAATGATTATATCACATAGCTGTCCCAGTTAATAACAACATACACTATCAAATATTTCGCATATTTATTTTTCCACAAGCATTTAATTCATCTTTTATATATTCCTCATGTTAATTTTTAGCCCCCTTTTGATTCATCCTCGGTTTAAGTATCAAGCACTGGGAGGCATTCCTTTCTTTACTCATTTGATTTATCTTATTTTTATGTATCAGCATTGTAAGGGCTGCCTTTCTTTACTCATTTCCTTTTTGGTGATAATATTGTAACTGTTAAACAAAAAAATACTCTTAACCAGGAAAAATATGCTAAAACTCTTTAAAAAAGTCTTTATTAAGGATTATCAAAATACAACAAGTTCAAAGGTTCGTTACTCTTACGGTGTATCAGCTGGTCTTTTTGGCGTTATATCTAACATTCTGATGGCAATTGGAAAAGCTGTTGCCGGAATTCTGAGTGGTAGTATAGCGATCATTGGGGATGCCGTAAATAATCTATCAGACACAGCTTCCTCCGTTACTACTGTAATAGGATTTAAGATTGCTGCAAAACCGGCAGATAAAGATCATCCTTATGGCCACGCTAGATTTGAATATGTTACCGGATTAATAATAGCAACCGTTATGATAATCGTTGGAATAACCGTTGGTAAGTCAGCCATAGATAAAATTATTGCCCCAACAGACATCAGTATCTCAGCTCTCACTTACGGGATTCTTTCGGTTTCAGTCCTATTTAAGTTGTTTCAAATGTTTCTGTATAAAGACTTTGGGAAAAGTATAAAAAGCGAGGCCTTGATAGCTGCGGGACAAGACAGCAGGAATGATATTATATCGACTTTGGCAGTAATCGCAAGCTCAATAGTAATTAACACTACCGGAATAAATATTAACGGGTATATGGGGATTGCCGTATCTCTATTCATCATAGTATCCTCTGTTATGCTTCTAAAAGATTCCATTAACCCTCTGCTTGGAGAAAAACCCGATAAGGCTCTGGTCAAATCTATCCGCAACAAACTGCTATCCTACGATTCAGTCAGAGGAATCCACGATTTAATGATTCATGATTATGGGGTCAACACTTGTTTTGCCATTGTTCATGTGGAAATTGACTGCAGGGAGGACATGCTTAAGGCACACGACCTGATTGATAATATCGAAAAGGACTTCTTAAACGAAATGGGAATTCACCTGGTAATTCACATGGACCCTGTTGATACCGAAAATGAAGAGACCAACTTTCATCTGAAAAAGTGTACTGCTCTGCTTAATTCTCTGGACCCCTCAATATCCCTTCATGATTTCAGAATGGTTCCAGGACATACTCACACCAATATTATTTTTGATGTGGAAGTACCCTTTGAAAGCAAGGAAACCTCGCTAACCATAAAGGAATATTTCGAGAATGCCTACCGCAATGAATCTCAAAAATACTTCTTTGTCATCGAATTCGATAGACCACAGTCATAGCAACTACTAACCAAGACAATAATCAATAATTATCTTTATTGAATACTCACTAACCAAAAAAATACTGATAATTCGGACTAATATATAAAATCTATTTCCCAGACTCAGGAGGACAAAAATGACATTACTCATAAGAACTCTGCTATTTAAAAGCAAAAAAGAAGAACCTATAGTTCTTGAACCCATAGAATTCGACCGTGAAAAAGCTACTAAGGATCTAAAAGAACTTATTAAATGCAAAACTATCTCATACACGGACAATTCTTTGGAAGATAATGCTGAGTTTATTAAACTTGAAGAGTATACGAAAAAAGCGTTTCCCCTTGTGTATAAAACAACTGAGTTTACAAAAGTTGGGACAAGGGGCTTGTTATTTAAATGGTCCGGTCTATCTTCTGAAAGTCCTGCTGTATTAATGGCGCACTATGACGTTGTTCCTGTTGAAGAAAGCGGGTGGAAGCTACCCCCCTTTTCCGGGGAAATTATTGATGGCGAATTATGGGGAAGAGGAACTTTAGATACCAAGTGTACATTCAATGCTGTTCTCCAGGCAGCCGAGAAACTTATTGAAGATGGTTTCACCCCTAAAAATGACATCTACATGGCTTTTGCCGGGGATGAAGAAACCGCGGGCTCACACGCTTCATCCATAGTAAATATTCTTAAAGAAAAAGGAGTAGTCCCAAAAATAGTAGTCGACGAAGGCGGTGCCGTAGTAGACAATGTTTTCCCGGGAGTAAAGAAAAGAAGTGCTTTAATAGGGATAGCCGAAAAAGGATTTGCAGATATTAAATATACAGTAAAAGGAAGCGGAGGCCACTCCTCTACACCCCCTAGGCAGACCCCCATTTCCATCCTTTCTAAAGCTTGCTTAAAAGTAAACAACACTCCATTTAAGATGCGTCTAACAAAACCCGCTTTGGAAATGTTTGACACCTTGGGTAGAGAAAGCAAAAGCTTTCCAATAAAACTAATCTTCGCTAATCTCTGGTTATTTAAAGGATTGCTAGGAAAAATGGCTTCCATGCTAGGAGGGGAAATGAACGCTCTGGTTCGCACCTCGACTGTTTTCACTCAGATGAAAGGTAGTGATGCAATGAATGTCATTCCTCCCGAAGCATCCATGCTTTCAAATCACCGAATAATCCACGGCGAAACTGTCCAAAGCACCCTGGAATTTTTAAAGAAGACCGTTAATGATAAGAGAGTCGAACTTGAAGTAGTTTATGGAAACGATCCTTCCAGGATATCTGAAACAAAAGGAACCGAAGGATATGAGATACTAAGAAATACAATCCGTGAAGTATGGAATGATGTAATTGTATCCCCTTATCTTATGCTTGCAGCAAGTGACAGCAGACACTACGGATTAATTTCAGATAGGGTATACAGGTTTTCTCCTCTAAATCTTACAAAAGATCAACGCAAACTTATCCACAGCAATGACGAAAGGATAAAGATTTCTGAAATTGAAAAGTCGGTTGAGTTTTATATTAGACTGGTCACCAAACTATAATTATCTACACATCACAATAATATCCTTGCTCAAGAAAACATAGTCTAAATGCCTAAAACGCCATAATCTGGTGTGTCTTTTTCCTAGCCAAAACCAACCTTCCTTGCCTCACTTCTAACGATTCTTCCTTTATCCATTAACCTCAAAGTTTACGCTTAATTTACTTATATTCAATCCTTTCATCTCCAATTCTACACAATTTTCAAGCATCTTTTCTTTTTCTCTTTGTGCGCTAATTTCCTTGTTTTCTGTATCAATGGATACTAATTTCATAAAGTTTTCCACCTGCTCCATATACTGAAACAAGTGTTCGCAATCGAACCCCTCCCTAATTCTTCCTGTGCCAAACAGAATCAATCCTCTAAAGCTAATATAACGAAACGTTACAAGAAACAGTTGTCAATTGACAAAGAGTTAATATAAATATAATATATAAGTTACGCTACGCAACGCGTATTTTACCGTGCGAAAGGGGAATAGACATTGGCAAAAAAGAATGACAATATAATGAATTCTGACAATCCTAACGAGTCCAAGAATGACAATATCTTAAATCCCAGTGTTTCAGACCCCGAGTCAGAAAGTCCAATTTTGGATAATCTTCCATCCGAGACCCAAACAGATATTTCTATTCAAGACACAAGCGAGGAACCCAATGTTCTCTCTGATGTCATTTCTAACGAACCTGCTGAGTCCGCTGAAGAAAGCGTTGATTCTGACACCGAAATACCTCCTCTTCTGGCAAAACCTGAAGAGCCTGCTGAGACTATTGAAGAAAGCGTTGATTCTGACTCCGAAATACCTCCTCTTCCGGCAAGACCTGAAGAGCCTGAGGTTTTTGTTGAGGGCAACTCTGAAGATGAATCATCCGAAATCTCTGAAATTGAAGGTGAGGCCCTTTCTGAAATTGAGCAGATAGAATATGAGCTTGAAAAACTTGAAAAAGAGATTGTACAGTCCGAAATAGATTCGGAAGGCGATTTCATTCCTGAGACAGAGGAAGAAAAACAAACAATGGCTGAAATTGAGCTTCTGGAAGTTGCTGCCAAAAAACAAACTAAAGAAGCAGATAAACTAACCAAGGAAATAATTCCTGCTCCAGAAGATGCAGATATGGTTGAAACTTACGTTCCAGAGTTTCAGAGAGAGCCTGGGACTCCTGAAAAACCCGCGGACGATGATGAGGAAGATCCTACACCAAAACCAGTAGAAGAAGAAAGTGAGGATTTACAAGCAGAGCTTGAAAGAATCTACGAAACTGGAGTTGGGACTGGGCTGGATGAATGGGATAGAGAAATTCTTCTCCCCGTTTTTGAGAACAGACTCAGAATGACAAAAAATTCTACAAAGCTTTCTTACTCAAAACTAAAAAATCAAATTTTATCATTTAAGGGAATCTCCGCATCTTTCCAAGGACCCATCGAAAATTTCAGATACAATAAAAAAATTGTTTTCAGATTCGCGATTAAAGATGATTCGGTTCAACTTTATTGTGCCCTTGACCCAGAGTCCATAGACAACAATGTATATCCGCACAAAAAGGCTAAAGGCGAGCACGCAAAGGCGACAGCGACAATACTTACTATAAACGATGAAAATTCTCTTAGAAATGCTGGGGAAATCATCACATTAGTTGCTGCAAAAATCGGAACTGCTGAAAAAGAACATCATGTTCCTGTAGCCTTCGCTGAAAGATACCCTATTAATCCCAACGGAGTCCTTTTTGGACAAGAAAGCAAACCACCCATCGATGGACAATATGATAACGATGATGACTATGCTCCGATATCCGGGGAAATAATAAACGGGATTATCGAAGCTAAGTTCGGAAAATCCAAACTTCAGGAAAGGAAGGAGTTAAAGGGCAAGGAAGTTCTTGACGATTTGAGACAAACGGCAAACACAATTAAAGCTGCAGTAGCGCTCACAGAGCCCGTAGTATACTTCTTTGACGCGGCTTTAAACAAAGAAAGTTCTATTGAATATTTAAACATCCAACAGCTCTTGAACGATAAGTTTTTGGGGAAAATTGTTCCTCAGGTTTTCTTTGCAGTTGCTGAAGGAAGTGACAGAATTGAAAAATTTAATTTCCTATCTCTGGAATTTGCAGTAGAACAAGCTAATGCTTATCCAAGTACCCGATTTGTACTTGCATTAAGCTGCAGATTACTTATCAGGGATGAAGTCTTTGAAAGGCTGCTAAGAAACGCAAAAACCCTTAATGACAATTTGGTACTTGCGTTTGATTGTGCTCTTTTAGAATCACTTGGGGATATGGGTCTACAAAAAATTCGTAGGCTCAGAAACGAAGCAGGTGTTATGATTATGATAGATAATTCAGAAAATGCAGGAATGCGTGTCTTGACAGAATATGATTTTGAATATATCAGATTTGACAGCAGATTCTACGCCGGAGACAATGCGAAACAACGGTCCCATCTTGAGATGATGACTGGATATGCAAGATCCCAAAATATCAAGACTACTTCCATCAACGTTCTTACTTTAAAAGAGGCCCAAATAATGGTTGAAAGAGGGGTCGATGTAATTCAAGGACCAGCCGCTTCAGAGCCAAAAAGAATAGCTACGCTGGCAATGAAAGGTGTTAAAAAACTTCCTCTTGGGAGGTAAGTATTCACCTATCCTTCATGTAAATGCTTTTGTAGATTCGCGTAAAAAGAAGTATAATTATATAAAGGAAAACTGAAAAAATTAACGAACTGAAAGGCGAAATAATATTTAGAAAATTACTCTATTTTTACTGAAAATTAACCGTAAAAATAGATAAACGGAGATTAAATGGCAAAAAAAGACAATGTGGATAAAGAGGTATTATCACCTCAGGAGCAGATGAAATCACGTCCAGCTCCGGATGCCCCGGTGGATAACAAGGGCACTTTAATCCGCAAAGAAAAACCAAAGAAGATGAAAGCTCGTGGAAAGAACATGGTGGAAAATACCGATGAACTATCCGGGAAATATGAGTATGTCATAAAGCACAAAAAAGTTGAAAAGGAAACAAAGAATCGTAGGTTCATAAGAATACTTCTAATCTTCCTTCTTTCCCTTCTAATCCTTGGGGGCGGACTATGGGGTGTCACCGCATTTATTGAGTACAACAATTTCCGTGTTGTTGTCGATAGACCCGGTCAAAATATTTTTGCAATCAGCCCTGCAAGAAGCCTTCAAAATACAACTGAAATTTATAACATCGATGGCCCAAGATATATGGATAACATAACCCTTATGGGAATGGAAGACGTGATACTAGAAATCGAGGATTCTGATGGAGCAACCTCGAGGGACAACTTGATCGCTGCAACTTTTTATCTAACAAATATCACCGATGATTCTAGGCGTTATAGAGAGGTTGTAGACATATCTGAAACTTCTCAAGGGCTCGAAGAAGCGATCCGAATTATGCTAATAAAGAGCACTTATAATGCTGACGGAACAGTCAAAAAACGTGTATGCAATGTATACGCTGCACCTCATTCTTTTGATGAGTTTGGGGTCCCAATACCCGAAGCTGTGGTTCCCTTGGCAACACCTTCTTATTACACCGGAGATGAGCTCAGACAGCTCGAAGGGCTTGGTCTTTCGGACTCAGAAGACTCGGAAGAATGGATGTCAATACCCTTCCTTTCCTCAACTTTAGTCCTCGATCAAAACGGAGATTCTGAGGGCACTCCCGAAGACTACATTATCCCCCCAGGAGGCAAAGTGAAGTATACACTTTTAATCTGGCTAGAGGGAAATGACAAGGACTGCATTGACGATAAACTCGGGGGCAGAATGAAACTTTCCTTGACCTTTAGCGAGGGTTAAAATTCTCAAAAAATCCCATTTTTTAAATTTTTAATATTTTCTGCACATCCACTCAAAAAATCCCATTTTAAATTTTTATATTTTCTGCACATTCACTCAAAAAATTATTGCCAAACAATCCCAAATTTTTTTATTTCACTCAATAATCTCGGATTGCTTTTTTAACTATCTAAACAACAAATCCTTTTCGGTTTTTTCGCAAGCTTCTCCTTCATCCCCAATCTCCAATAATATTCTTTTTCCTCTTCCACTTTTACTTTCCCTCTCCCGGACCATAACAATAAAAAAGTAAGCACAATTTGTATATAATGATTTAAAAGAAACTAAAATCTTTTTCAATAGAGTTCAAAATTAGCTTAAGAAAATTTTCTGATCCATCATTCTTAGCCTCTTAAGTTAATACAAATTAACAATAGAAACATCCTGCTCAATCAATTCCCGTAGAAACCTTTTTGCTTAGCACATAAGGTCAAGACAGTTAACCGATCCTATTGTTTCCACCCCTAACAGCCCCTACAAAAATACTTATTTTGGTAATTTGTCGTGAGATAAAAAAATAGTAAATGAACACTCAAGTTTCACAATTTCTTAATTGACTTAATCGCGCACGTGTATAATAATAAGACAGGAATTGAATTTTTAGCTTGAAATTTGTCACTTTACTCAACTAAACTAAAAAAGCTTAAAAATCAAAAACACGCGTACACTGTTGTGTCGAATATGTATACTTGTTATAATTACATTATGAAAGGAGCCCTTCACTTACACTCAATTTTTTCGGATGAGGCTCAAAAATCAAAAAATCTTTCTTACGAAGTGTTGCAAAACCCACACTTTCTTACATTGATTACAATACTTTTTTGTGGGATTCCCTATCAAATACTACTGCTGAGGCAGAGTATAAAAAATCCATAACGGAGGTTGGCTATGGTAAACAAATCTTTTCGGTTAAGACGGTCAACTAGTAACGTTTCGTTACTGGTTCGGTTCTGTGAGGTAGATAGCTAGTACCGCACTTACCTAATTGGTAAACGTAACGTACATGGCCAACCACCGAATATAACCGCGAAACAGATCGCACAAAACAAAATTAAAAAATTCTAATTTATAGGAGAAAAAAATGAAAACAAAATCACTTTTTATATCAACAATCGCAATGGTAGTATTGCTAGTTGTTGCTCTCGCCACCGGCACCTTTGCATGGTACACCTCACAAAGCACTGCTACTGGTGAGTCTGCAGCTCTTTCAACTGCGGCTTCTACTTCTGCTACAATTGCTCTTGCCTGGTCTCCATCAGGAACAGGCAGTCAAGTTACTTTCGGTGTCTCCAATGTTGACCCAATGATACCGACTACGGAACTTGCAACTTATGACACGGGAAGTGGGGGAGTTCCTCCTGTGTTCGAAAGCGGTGTGCTTGGTGTTACTGGTGGGGGACAAGAGTACTTTAGGACAGTCAGCAGCCCTGCCTCTCCTTGGAAACAAAAGGATTCAACTAATGCTTTCAACACACTTTATCTCAGAAACTTAAACCCTAATGCTGGGGCAAAAATTACTACCTCTGTGACTCTTCCGACCACAGGAAACAGTGGGGAAACCATAGTTGATAACAATGACATACTTCGTGTCGCTATATACTCTGTCGTGGGAGACGCAACCGAGCATACTCTTATTGGCGTATGGGGCGTTGCTTCTGCTGGAGACGCTTACTATGGTGATCTTACAGCATATCCTGGAACTGGCGAGTACACTGACTATTTAGTCGGAACATTCATGAGTGGTGCTTCCACACTCAGTTTAACAGGTTCCGGAGCCGCCAGTGTTACTTTTGATGTTCCAAAAAGCACGAATGCAGTTATTGAAATATACGCATGGCTTGAAGGAACAGTCCTTGACAACGATAGATCTGCTTTAAGCACTACCGGAGATGAAGTAACTTTTAATGTCACTTTCTCTGCTGCAGAAATTTAATTCTACAATCATAGATACTTTCCGTCTTAATTAACCGAACCACCCCAGCGGGCAAAAGCCCGCTGGGGTGAGAAAAGATTTTCACCGGCTAGAATAAAGTGAAGAGCACACTTCATTGTGGGATAGGGGGAAGTCAAAGAAGGTAAGATTAATGTCAATAACCAATCCGAAATTTTCATTAAGATCATCGTCTCAGTTGTTTTTCACGACTATAGCGATGATTTTGTTGTTAGTAGTGGGACTTTCCACTGCTACTTTTGCATGGTTTTCGGCAAATAGCAGAGTGGGATCTGGGTCAATTATTTTTGAAGCTAGAAACACCGCCTCAGCAAGCATTTATTTGGGCTGGGTTCCAGATTCTGTAGAAAGTAGTATAACTTTCTCTGCCCCAGAGGAAATAGACCCTATGGTGCCCTCTTTTGCACCTATCAATACTACGAGAGTAGATGACTTTACGAATAATTTTTATACTGCTAGCATTAGTCCTGAAGGAGACAATGGTGAACCTTCTGTTTTCAATGAAAATGGATTTAGGGTCCTGCCGTATAAAGCATACCAAGGCCCCCCAGATTCGGTTGAGACCCAGGATTACTTTTATGTAATAAATGGAAGCGCTGAACCAACTATTGTCGTAATGCAGGTAACTTTCGAAGGAGATAACGCGGCATTACTTAGAGTTGGGCTGTTTGTGAATGAGACATATGTTGGAACGATAAGACCCTATGATGTAGACCCAATGGCAACGACTCATTGCGGACCGATTGTTGAGGGTGGTAACCCATATAGCGATGGCTTTATTGAGATTCCAACAGATATGGCTTTATCATTTGGCTTGGGAGGAAAAGTTGATGGCTCAACCGATCATTTTGTGAGGGTTGAGGTTGTTTGCTGGTATGATGGAGTTTGGCTTGATGAAGATTTTATGGATGGAAATGCGGAAATAGCGTTGGTATTTAGAGGACAAAAGGGTTTTAGTAATCCAAATGTTGTAACTAATCCGTAAAGTTTAGTTTCTTTTTCATAAATAATTTTGCCTTTTTCCAGTTATTATTATAAAAAAGTTGCTATTTACTTCTTTATTTAGCGCCTGCGCGCGCATAAAGTTAATTTAGTATTGTGTTTTGTTTGTGAATATAGTATATTAATCATATAAATGCATCGCTTACTCTATTGATATTAGCGAATGCTTGTGGAAAGGAGAACTTTAATGGGGATACAAAAAAAAGCTAAAGTATCCAAGCTCAATGAAAAGCAGAAAAAGATCCTTAACATCATAATAACTGTTGCTCAAGTAGTTTTGATCCTAGTAGCTGTAGTCGCTTCAATTATCATTCTTGTCAATCCAACCGGTGCTACAATTAGAGAAAAGGGGATAACTCTGATGCCGGTTCTATCCGACTCAATGGATGGAGATCAAGAAGACAGTTTCAAAGAGGGAGATCTGTTGATTGTTCATGCTCCTGATGCCAAAAAGTATGACCCTACAAAATTGGTTGTAGGTGATATCATTACTTTTGAGTGGACCGTAGCCGGACAAAAGATATATAACACTCACAGAATTGTCGATGTGGATGTTTTTGGAGATTCTGTAGTATATACTGCTAGAGGTGATAATCCTAATATCTTAGCAACTGATACACAGGTTGTTCCTGCAAACAAAGTACTTGGAATTTGTACTGGAAGCTTGAAAGGGGTTGGAAAAACTATAAGTTTCTTACAAACACCTTTGTATTTCTTATTGGTTATATTACTCCCCTTAGCTTTGTTGTTCATATATAACATCGTGTTGTTTGTAAAAATGATCATGGAACAAAAGTTGGCAAAAGTTGGTGCACTTGGCGGAAGCGAAGAAGATGAAGCCACAAGAAAACAAAGAATAATCGATGAATATCTTGCCTCACAACAAAAGCAGGAAGAAAATAAAGTAGAAGTAGAAGAGACTGAGGCAGAAGAGCCCGGGGACGAGGAATAACAATTAGGTCCGGGCGTACAAAAAGATAATAACGCCCTGTACGCAGGGCGTTTTATGTTAAAAGGCTATTTGGCTTTTAACAAAATAATAAAAGCTAATTGTAAGGGAAAAATTATTTCATGTTTGGAAATTTCTTAAAAGACTTTTTAGGTATATTCTTTGGCGGAATATTAGGAATATTTTGGTCTAGCAAAGCATCTGATAATTATGGGGGAATTTTTGGAGCCCTATTCCAGATGTTTAATTTCCCTGCGTATATAGAAATATTTAAAAATTATGGGGATAAGTTGTCGGCTGGCCTTTGGGTTGCTGCAGCATTTTGCGTGCTACTGGTTCTTGCTGCATTGGTGGCAATTGTCTGGGTTGTTCTCTTCTTTGGTAAAAGACTTTGGAAGAAAATTGTTGGAGACAAGGTTTTAAATCAGGACTTAATGGATGAAATTGATAATCTTAAGAGAGAATTGATTAAGGTTACCAGAGAAAAAGATAGGATTTTGGGATTGAAAATCGCATATCAGGGATATGATGTGACAGAGGGAGAAGAAGGCGAAAGTACCTCGGGGGCGAAGAAAGAAGGCGAAAGCAGATTCTATAAATTAACTGAAGTTGATTCTTTCTATTCAGATCCCGAATACGTAGCAAGAGAATATGACATTTCTTGGAATTTGGAAGAACTCTGCGACAGATTTAGAAATTATGCTGCAAATAATCCGGACAGACCTTGGCGTCATCTATATTATGAGCCAAAAATTATTAGATTATTCTTTGCATCACTTGCAACTACTCGTCTGGTTATTCTTCAGGGTATATCTGGTACAGGTAAGACATCCCTCCCTGAATGTATGGGACACTTTTTCAAGAATGATACTACGATTGCTTCAGTTCAGCCCTCTTGGCGTGATAGAACAGAGCTATTTGGATACTTTAACGAGTTTACAAAGAGGTTTAACGAAACAGAAGTTTTGAGAGCATTGTATGAATCAACATATAATGAGGACATTCACTTGGTCGTCTTGGACGAAATGAACATAGCCCGTGTCGAATACTACTTCGCAGAAATGTTATCCATCTTGGAAATGCCTTCAAGAGATCAGTGGATAGTTGACTTGGTTCCTAGCGGTTGGCCTTCCGACCCTAAACACGTTTTAAAAGGTCGTTTTAGACTTCCTGAGAATGTTTGGTATTGCGGAACAGCAAACAACGACGACTCCACCTTTGCTATATCAGATAAGGTTTATGATAGAGGTATGCCAATAAATATCAACAGTAAAGCTGCAGCGTTTGAAGCTCCACTAACTAGTGGCCTTCCAGTTAATTACAAGTATCTTGAAAGTTTATATAAACTTGCCATGGAAAAACATAGAGTTTCGGATGAAAACTTGCAGAAGTTTGAGGAAATGGACAATTATGTTATCGAACATTTCAGATTGGCTTTTGGTAACCGTATTGTTAAGCAGCTGAGAGAATTCGTTCCCGTTTATGTTGCTTGTGGCGGAACAGAAATTGATGGACTTGATTACGTCCTTTGTAATAAAATCCTACGCAAGTTTGAATCCTTAAACTTGGCATACATCCGTGACGAGGTCGATGACTACATCCTTTATTTGGATAATCAATTCGGCGAAGAAAATATGGGTGAATGTAAAGATTATCTCCGCCGCTTGAAGAAGTTGTTCTAGTCAAACTGAATATATTTCAGCTGATGTATAAATAAGTGTATTTTGGGAGTTAACGTAGGTATTTATGGCTCAATCACAGTATGATGAGATTATTTTCCAGATAAATAATCTCCTTAAACAGGAGAAGATTTATCCATTGTACATGGGGTCAATTGCCGAAGGCAAAAACGACTATAAAATCAGCCAGGTTTACACAAAAAAGAACTATGATGACAGCTGGATAACTACCCTTGAAGAGTGTATTGTTCCTCTAGACACCATAGTAAGAAACCCCAGAAAGTTCATTATTATCGAAGAAGATATAGTCGATGTATCTTTAGCTAGATCCATTTCTATTGAATCAGTCAAGCATTTGGCTCAACATACCAACTTGATAGCAGCCGTTAAGAAAGATGGCTCAATTATCCCTTCAAAAATTCTTAATACCAGCAAGGAAGAGAGCTTTGAGATATATGAAAACCGTTTTATATACACCCTCTTATTAAAGGTTAACGAGTTCGTTGAAAGAAGAACCGGGATTGTAAAAAAAGCATTGATGCAAGCTGGGGCACTTGGGGTCGACATCAAGTCAAATTTTAAAATTAATGACTTCAGCGTAGACTTCACAATGAGCAATTCAGCAAACTTCCCTTTCGAGGCAGCCTTCAAGAAACAAGGAGACGAACACTCTGACCTTGAA
Source organism: Firmicutes bacterium ADurb.Bin080 (assembly GCA_002070965.1). Lineage (GTDB taxonomy): Bacteria > Bacillota > Clostridia > Christensenellales > DTU072 > MWEH01. Next base: position 28,146 of record MWEH01000095.1, read on the forward strand.
AGAATTGCATATATTACTCGTATTTACCAGGACTTCTTGTCCTCTCCATTTGCAAAAGAGCTAAAAAACTGCGCACTTGTTCGTCCCCCTATTACTCGTACTAACGTAATTCTAAAGGATCCAAACTTTAAAAAAGCCCTAACTTTATGGCAGTTCGTTGAAAGTGCGGAAAAAATGGACTTCCGAATAGATACAGTAACTGAGGCGACTGATTTAAACGCCACCCTTACAGAAAAATATCGTGGTATCGTTTTCTTAAATACTGTTCTTCTTCAATCTATTGCCGAAACCAGACAAGAAAATGAATCCTTAGAAAAAACGCTTAAACAAGACCAGGTTTTAGCAGATGATTATGTTACGAAAAATATAGATGACTTTGTCCCGGATGATTTCCCGCAGCTTAAGATGGATCTGAACGAAGTCAGACGAATATATTATCGTGTTCCAGGGCAAAAAACCCTTAGTTTAACAGAAATTGCAAAAGTTAATGCAGCTTTAGACAGGGTATACAGACAATATAGAATTAACAAAGCCAGAGATGACAGTATCACCAAAAAGAGATTAATTGCTAAACAGCTTGAAGAAGAAGCTCAAGCTAAACGACTAGCTCTTAGGGAAGCTAGAGACATAGAAAGAGCAAAGAAACAAGAGGAAGCAAGGAGACGACTTGAACAAAGAAAGCTTGAAGCCGAAAGAAGAGCTGCACTTGAACGTGCTGAACAAGAGAGATTAGAAGCCGAAAGAAGAGCTGAAGAAGAGAGAATTCTTTTAGAGGCAGAAAAAGTACGTCTTGAGCAAGAAAGAAAGCGTCAAGAAGAAGAAAAACGAATTGAAATAGAAAAACAAGCTGCCGAAGAAGCGCATAAACTGAAAATTATTGAAGAACAAAAGATGGCCGCGCGTATCCAGCAGGAAATGGAAGAATATAAAGCACGTCTTGAATCTGAAGAAAAGAGAATTGAGCTTGAACTGATTGAGAGACAGGAAAACTATTGGAAGAAGCAAAAAGAACTTCAGTTAAGATTACAAGTTGAAGATGATAAGACAAAGATATTTGAAAAGGAAACCTTCTATTTCTCGAAAGTTAAAAAAGATGAGAAGAACAAAATGACAAAGCTTGAAATGCTTCGCAATACCCTCAGAAATGCGATGATCGTGGAGCATTACCAGGAAATTGAGAGCATATTAGAGTCTGCAAAAGAACATTATTCCGAAGAACAATTAAAGGAAATCCGCGCCGAAATAAAAGCCACTGAAAAAGCTGAAGAAAAGAAAAGAAAAAAGAAAGAAAATAAAGGGCGCAAAAACGGACTTCAAAAGCTGACTGGGTTGTTTTCAAAGAAGGATAAAGATATAATAGAGAATAAATAATCTCTTATTATTTCCTGTTCTTTTGGGAGAGATCTCTTAATGATTGAATATAAATCGAAAGATTCTATTTCTAAACAAAAAAATCCAAAAAAGGGCGTAAAACTCGCGATAAATATCGCTACTTGGGTAGTGTTTATCATAATTTTTCTTTTAGTTTTTTCCGTACTTATTCAAAGTATAATGGGAGTTACTCCAAACCTTTTTGGCTACAGGTTTTATTTTGTACTTACTTCCAGTATGTCTCCCGAACTAAACCCTGGTGATGTTATTTTAAGTAAGTTATATAATGATGAAAAGAATATACCTGAACTAAAAGTCGGGGATGTGGTCACTTACATAATTCCGGAGGGACAACCTAGAGCCGGATACCCTAATACTCATAAAATTATTACAGCTCCTTATGAAGACGAAGGGAAAACATATATAGTAACTAAGGGAGTTAATAACGTTATAGCCGATGCCCCCACTCCAGTAGAAAATGTGGAAGCTGTAATGGTACGCAAGTCTTCTTTTATGTCAGTATTGTATGGCTGGTTTATCGGAGGGAATACAGTGCTGATTATTCTGTTTATTGTCCCCTTCCTATTCATCATCGGATCTTTGATCTACCGATTGGTAGTTACTCTGAAATCAAAATCTACTCAACCCGTTCCTCCTGTCGAAGATGAGGATTACAAAAAGAAAGTAATAGAGGATTACTTGAAAAATACTGAATCAAAAAAGAAAGAGGATCCGGATAATGAGTTGCCGCCTTTATCAGAGGATGAAAAAGAAGATTAGTTTTTATTTTTCTCTCGAAAAGACATATTCATAAGCCTAAAAATTGTTCGAAAAATGATCTTTTATATGGAGTATAAAATGTTTTGTTTTATGCTCCGTTTTTTTGTTATATAATCTATACATAATAAATAGGAGTATTTATATGAAAGTTGTTATTGCACCGGATAGTTTTAAAGGAACAATGAAGGCCTCAGAAGTGGCTGATATCATTGAAAAAGGGGTATTAGATGTCTTCCCAAATGCTAATATTTCAAAGATTCCCTTTTCTGATGGAGGGGAAGGAAGCGCTGAGTGCTTTCACTCCGCTATTGGTGGGGAATTAATTAATGTAAGGGTTAAAGATCCACTTGGGAGGATAGTTAATGCTCACTACTTGTACAAAGATGGACTTGCTATTATTGAGTCAGCTCAGGCTTGCGGTCTTCCACTACTTAATGAAGACGAGAAGAACCCTTTAGTAACTACAACTTATGGTGTGGGCGAATTAATATCGTTTGCACTCGACAAGGGAGCCCAGAAGATCGTTCTAACCCTTGGTGGAAGCTCAACTAATGATGGCGGAGCTGGAATGGCTGCAGCTCTTGGAGTTAAATTCATTAATAAATCAGGCATTAGCTTTGTCCCCGTTGGAGGAACCTTAAATGAAATAAACTCCGTCGATATGACAAGTATTGATAAAAGAATATTTAGAACTGAATTTATAGGTATGTGCGATGTAAAAAACACAGTTTGTGGGGAATTTGGGGCAAGCGCAGTATATGCCCCGCAAAAAGGTGCTTCTCCAGCAGATGTCGAGGAACTAGAAAATGGATTATGTCATCTTACAGAAATTTTAAATAGCATGAACAATATAGACTACTTTTCTTCTGAAGGTGGAGGCGCAGCCGGAGGATTAGGCCTTGCGGTTCTTGCATTTTTAAAAGGAAAACTCGTAAGTGGAATTCAACTAATGATGGAAATAGCCGAGTTTGATAGAAAAACTGCTGATGCAAACCTTCTTATTACTGGAGAAGGAAGGCTTGATAGACAAAGCTTTATGGGAAAAGTAATCGATGGGATGTCTCAAAAAGCCATTACTCACCAAATCCCACTAATAATTATTGCCGGATCTGTTACTTCAGAAGTTACCCCTGATATATTAAAAGAACATGGGGTAATTATCGCGGAAAGCACTGATCTTACCGGAAAACCCTTTAAAGAGATTAGACACAGAGCAAAACAAGACCTTGCGCTTGCTTCAGTCAGAGTAATGCAAAAATACAAAGAAATGATTGAAGAATAAAAGAATCTTATTAAGATCACCTAGATATATATATTTCAAATTAAGTCATTGGATTTTTCTTGTAACGTGAGAAAAATTATATTCTTTTTATTAAAGGAAGAAGACTAACCCCGGATAAGCTATACTTAACTTTTAAAATGTCTGCTATAGTAGCCCCTATATATGAAAATGAAGGGATAATCCCAAGAGGGAAATCCTTTTTGATTTTATCTCCAAAAAATAGAAGTGGAACATATTCACGAGAGTGGTCGGTTGAGGGACTTTTGGGGTCACACCCATGATCAGCAGTTATTATTAGTATATCGTCATTTTCCATTTTACTAATAAATGAACCCAACCAAGTATCAAACTCCGAAAGTGCCCTCGCATACCCCTCTACATCATTTCTATGGCCGTAAAGCATATCGAAATCAACTAAGTTAGTAAATACTAATCCAGCAAAGTCTTTTTCTAAATATTGCATAGCATTCTTCATGCCATCTTGATTCGATATAGTATGAATCGATTTTGTCAGCCCTTGCCCTACAAAAATATCCTCAATTTTCCCTATACCAATAACATCATATCCTGCTCTCTTGAGGATATCTAAAAGAGTTTCTGAAGGAGGCTTCAAGGAAAAATCCCTTCTTTTTGCAGTTCGAGAAAAATTACCGGGAATTCCAATAAATGGTCGGGCAATTACTCTCGCTACAGCGTGAGTACCTACAAGAATCTTTCTTGCGATCTCACAGTATCTATATAGTTCTTCAACTGGAATTACATCCTCATGTGCGGCTATTTGAAAAACACTGTCCGCAGAAGTATATACAATCAAATCTCCCGTCTGCATATGGCATAAACCATACTCCTCAATTACTGCAGTACCTGAAAACGGAAGATTGCATAAAACTTTTCTTTCGGTTTGTTTTTCAAATAAATCAATTATGGCTTTGGGAAAGCCTGACGGATAGGTAGGAAAAGGTGTCTCAGAAATTAGTCCGGTTATTTCCCAATGGCCAGTGGTAGTATCCTTTCCCTTTGATCTCTCAGCAGCTTTTCCATATGCCGCAATCGCCTTATTTTGAGTAGCAGGAATATTTATGTCTGGAATTTTATAAATTCCCATGTTTATTAGATTAGGTATTCTTAAGTTAACACTTTGGGATAATGATTTTAGGGTATTAGGGTTAATATCGTTATAAAAAGAAGCGTCTGGTAATGCGCCAATACCAAGTCCATCAAGAATAATAAGGTGTACTCTTAAATTGGTCTTTTTTCCCTCTTCACTTGCTTTAACCATTTTTTATTTCCTCATCAATGATTAGTCAGCAGTTCTAAGTGCAACTTCAAACATGGAGGCAAAAGATTTCTCTCTTTCCTCTGCTGTTAAATTGGGGGCGTTTTTATCCACCAGGCTATCTGAAGCTGTGCAGATTAACAAAGCGTTCTTATTTGCTTTATATGCGTTCATATAAAGGGCTGCGCCTTCCATCTCAACAGCTATAATATTATATTTTATAAAGTAAGGAATTTTTGCTGCTTCCCCATAAAAAACATCTGAAGAGAAAACATTTCCTATTTTAGGAATAATGTTTAGAGATTCACAAACTTTATTTGCGCGGTTTAGAAGATATGGGCTAGCTTCTCCAATAAAATCCTTTTCCAACCCAAAGTTTTCAGCAAAACTGGAGGTTGTATAGGCTTTGTCCCCGATTACCAAATCTCTTACTTTAACTGAGTTATGGGTTGCTCCGCAAGAGCCAACCCTGATTACATTTTTAACGTCATAGAAGTTAAAGAGTTCATAAGCATATATTCCTATAGACGGCATCCCCATTCCGGAAGCCATTACTGAAATACGCTTACCCTCAAAGAACCCGGTATATCCTTGTATTCCTCTTACATTGTTTACTAAAACAGCTTTATCTAAATAATTATCGGCAATAAACTTGGATCTTAGTGGATCTCCCGGCATCAAAACAGTATCTGCAAAATCGCCTATTTTCGCTGTAATGTGTGGAGTCGGTATCATAATAATCCTCCATTTGTGGTTTTTCCCAAATATTATAAATAATCAGTAATTACCTATAATCCCATAGAGATAGCTTCTTTCACAAGACTACTTGCCCCTATCCTATCGCATCCCATATCTATAAACTCTTTGGCTCTCTCTAAAGAGCGAATCCCACCTGCGGCCTTTATCTTCAGCTCAGGAAATCTGTTGGATTTGAATATCTCTATATCACTATCCTTTGCGCCTTCTTTCGAGAATCCTGTGGATGTTTTTATATAATCTGCCCCTGATGAAGATACTATCTTGGTAATTTCTTGAATTTCAAAAGGGGTTAAAAGACAGGTTTCAACAATAACTTTTAAAACATTGTTTCCTATTGCCTTTTTTATTGAAGATATTTCATCAAGTATTTTTTCATAGTTATTTTGTTTTAGGTCGCCAATGTTTATAACCATATCCACTTCATTAGCGCCCTCATTTAAAGCATTAACCGATTCTACAATCTTTGTAGCCTTTGTAGAATAACCCAGAGGGAAACCTATTACAGTGCAGATATTAAGAGTTGGTGCTTTTCTCCTCGCATATGAAACAAATGAAGGAGGGATACAAACACTAGCAGTATTGAATCTAATTGACTCTTCAATTAGTATATCAATATCCTTCTCGGTCGTATCCGGTCTTAAGCAGGTATGATCGGTGTGTCTTAAAACTTCGTATATTTCCTCTTTCGATAACATGAATTCCTCTTCACTAATTTATTCTTGATTGTTCTGAGTATCAATATATACTTTTCATATAAGTTAAACTCTTTCTAATGCTCTTATATGGGTTGGGGGATAAGTCTAATTCTATAACAGCATTTTCTACATTAGCAGCCTCAGCTTCTCCCATAATATCTTTAAAATCAAGCGTTCCTAATCCTATAGCACGAAAAACGGGTACTCCAAAAATTTTCGAGTAATCCTTAAGGTGAAGGGTGTTAATTCTGCCTGATAACTTTTTAATATAATCGTTTGGATCGTAACCGCCAACTTTGATCCAAAAGGTGTCCGGAATAAACTGAACTTCTTTTTGGGTTTCCTCAATCATAACATCGTATATTGTTTTTTCTCCGAGTTTTTTAAACTCAAAATTATGGTTATGGTATGCAATGGTCATCCCATATGGTTTAAGGTTTTCAGATACAATATTTAATAGCTCAATGAATTTTTTAATACCATCATTACTTCCACGATACTCTCCTGGCATCATTCCTATTCCCATGTTTTTACAGTTGAAATTTAAATGTTCTTCTGCAAGCCTTGGAAGGTCGTTTTTTATTCTTTCTACCGAGGAATGTGTTATGCATATTGGGAGCTCATTATCTTTTGATATCTTTCCAAGCTCAACGCTATCAATATCACACATATGAGATATCTGGACAACCTCAGCTCCCATTGATTTTACCTTTTGAAAAACACCCGGAACATCTTCAGGTTTTTTCAAATAGTCTCTTAGAGAGAACAGTTGGACTCCTACTTTTATTTTTCCCATGATATTACCTCAATTCTTTATTTATTATTTATAGAATCTCAAACAATTGAATAGACTGAGTTTGAAAAGGTCAGAATACTAGGCCTTCTTATTGTATACTTTTTCCTCTGATTTTCTCTTTTCCAGCTCATTTATGAACTGATCCTCGTCTATTGGAAGGGTGATTTCCTTTCCTTGCCAACTTGATTGATACACTGCATTTGATAGAGTTAGTCCATTAATCCCGTCAAGACCGGGAGCTATAAGTTTTTCTCCAAACAGAACAGATTTTGAAAAGTTTCGGATAATATTTATGTGTTGCCCTATTAGTCCCATTCTAACAGCATTTGACAACGTGGATATCCTCTTTGTTTTCTTTGTATAAGGAATAATAGGCATAAATTTCTTATTATTCTTGTTGAATTCGCTTTCCTTGGTCTTAAGTTTTATAAAAGTAAACTTCTCAGAGAGCAGTCCTTTCCATTCAACGATAATTTGTCCGCCATCACCGGATATCTCTAATCTGTTGGTTCCAGGAGAATCATGAGTGCTTGTTACAAAGACTCCGCTTCCCCCGTCTTCGTATTCTGTATAAAATGTTACATCGTTCTCGACATTAATGTTTCTTTCCACTCCGACTTTCGCAAATCCATAAACTTTCTTGGGCATCCCGGCAAGCCATTGGAAAAGATCCAGTTGGTGAGGGCACTGATTAATTAGGACACCTCCGCCTTCTCCTTCCCATGTTCCTCTCCATCCACCTTGATCATAATATGCTTGTGGACGATACCAATTGGTTATAACCCAATTAATTCTCTTTATCTTCCCTAATTGACCGCTTTCAATGATCTTTTTTGCCTCACGGTACATCGGATCAGTTCTTTGGTTATACATTATTCCAAAGGTAAGATCTTTTTTCTCTTTTGCTAGTTCATTCAGTTCTTTTACGGCTTTCGTAAAAACTCCTGCTGGTTTTTCTATAAGCACATGCTTACCTGCTTTAAGCGCTTTAATACCATATTCGGGGTGGAAATAGTGAGGGGTCGCTACTATTACTGCATCCACATCAGAACAGGAAATCAAATCATCAGCGTTTGAGAATATTTTTACATTTTTTAAATTCTTCTCTGCCCAACTTCTTCTCTCTTCTGAAATATCAGCAACAGCTACCAGAACAGAATTTTTATCCATGCCCTTGTTAATTTTCTTTGCATGTGAGTGTCCCATTTTTCCAATACCAATTATACCGTATCTTAATTTTGCCATCTTAATCCTCCGTATTATTTGATTAGGGTTAACGATAAAAATATAACCCTGTTAATTAATCCTTGTTCATTCCTACTTTATCCATTAACGCATCCAGCTGGCTATATTGCCAAACAAAAACATCCTTTCTGGATACTTTTTGCATGCTTTTTATATTCATGGTTTTGTCTACATACTTAAAAACCCTGTAACTATTCTTGATTGCCAGACTAAAAAGAGGGCAAAGATAAAAAGCCTTCTTCAAAAGTGCATATTTCCAGGTATGGGGTTCCATTGTTAAAAAGCCGTTATATTCCCTTTCTCTAAGGTCTTTAAGAATGTCTTCAATTCTGCCTTGTCCAAGTCCTAGTGGAACTTCAACTCCATCAAGGCAATCTTTCATATGATAATATACTGTATAATCCCTAGTTTTTAAATATGCGTCGTATGGATCCACATTGCATTGTATGTAATTAGAAGCATCATAACATAGCTTTAAATTGGGGTGATTTACACCTTCATATATTTCAATTGCCCTTTCAGGGACATCCCCGTAAATTTTCTTTTCATTTTCATGGATAAGAATTACATCTGTCCCCTCAACTTTTTCAAGAAATCCTTTCATCTTTCTGATAACCTCGGGGGTGTATCCTGCATAATTATCTCTTTGGTCCACAAAGAAAGAAAATACTCGTATATATTTGCATTCCATTGCCTGAGCAATTTTTACTAATGTTTCCAACTTCTTCAGCTGTTCCTTGTATGCATCTTCATTGTATAACCCAATTTTTCCGATTGGTGAACCTATACTAGAAAACTTTATTCCCTCTTTGTCAAGCACCGGCTTAACCTTATCCATAAATTCTTCATATGAATAATCCGCTATACTCTTTCCATTCACGCTTCTTGGGCACATATACTTCATACCGAGTTCTTTACATATTTCTATTTGTAAAGACAAATCCGAAGAGTACTCATCTGTAAATCCACTAATTCTAACCATTTTTTACCTCCTCACTTTATGCCCAGATAATCCTTCTCCTGAGCAATTTTCTCTTTTAAAATCTTCTCATAATATACGCCATCCACTGGAATTTCTGTTTTTCTATTTTCCCAAGCCGAGAGATAAATCGCATTGACCATCTCAACAGCCGGCAAACCCTCCCAAAGAGGAGAAATTAATGATTCTGTGCCTTTAATAGTGTTTACAAAATTCCTAATAATAGCCGCCTGTTCCCCGAAATCTCTCGCTAATCTTAATGCAAACCTAATATTATATCCACATCGCCTTGTTTTTCTTGTGACAAATCCGTAACCTGACTTTGTTTCCGAATTAACTTCACTCTCACATTTTTTAAAGGTGTATACCTTCATTCTGCGATTCTCGATGACAATTCTTCCTTTTTCGCCAGAAATTTCTAATCTGTTTGCTCCCCTTAACTCATGAGTATTTGCTGAAAATGAACAATACACATCTTCGGGGTATTCAAACAGTGCTATAACGTCATTTTCAACGGTAATGTTTCTGCCCTTGGTAAACATCTTTGCTTCAACAGCTTTTGGAAGGCCTACAATCCACTGCAAAAGATCCAACTGATGGACGCATTGATTTATTAATGTTCCGCCTCCCTCGCCCCAAAGACAAGCTCTCCAACCTCCTTGATTGTAATATGCTTGAGAGCGATACCAATCAGCAACGATATAGTTAATTCTTTTGATCTTTCCTATCTTACCATCTCTTACCAAATCACGAGCCCTTTTATGAACGGTGTTGGTCCTTTGATTCCACATAACAGCTAGAGTCAACTCAGGATGTTTATTTGCTTCTTCTATAACTGATCTGGCTTCCTCAGCAGTAACTGTCATAGGCTTTTCTGAAAGAACATGTTTTCCTTTCCCAATACAGTACTTAACTATATCCCCATGAAAATAATGCTCGGTAGAGACTATTACCGCATCAATACTTTCGTTATCCAACATTTGTTTGTAATTATCGTATGATGTAATCTTACCGTACTTTTTAGTAAACTTTGAAATCGCTTCCTCTTTTATGTCGCAAATACAAGCAAGCGTGGCACCTTTTATATGTCCAAGCTTAAGGTTTCTCGCATGGATGGTTCCCATTCTTCCGACACCAATAACTGCTACTTTTACTTTCATAAAACTCCTATACTAGTATATTTTATCATATATTCGCGTATGCGCACATATACCATGATTATCAAAGACCAAGATTTTTTATTACGTTATTATCAATAATTATTTCTACCCCTGATTTTCAAAGACCAAGATTTTTTAAATAGTCGCTATCTACAATTAATTCTACACCCCTGAGTATGCGCTAAATCCTCCATCTATTGGCACGACAATTCCTGTCACAAAGCCACTTGCATCGTTGTCCGTAAGCCACTCAATCGTTCCTAAAAGTTCCTCTGGTTCGCCAAATCTTCCCATGGGCGTATTACTGAGAATCTTCTTAGAGCGGTCGGTTAAAGAACCATCTTCTTTGTAAAGCAAAGTCTTGTTTTGATTTGTAGAGAAAAAACCAGGAGCAATTGCGTTTACCCTCATTCCCACTTTCGCAAAATACACTGCTAACCACTGAGTAAAATTCGAAACTGCCGACTTTGCTGCAGAGTATGCCGGAATCTTTGTAAGGGGGGTAAATGCATTCATGGAAGAAATATTAATTATGCAACTGCCCTTCTTCTTCGCCATTTCTTCGGCAAAAACCTGGGTGGTTAAAAATGCACCCATAAAATTAAGATTGAAAACAAAATCAACTCCCGATTGTTCTAGAGCAAAGAAATCCTTTACCCCATTTTCGCCATGGAACTCAATATCGGTAGTTGCTTTTGCATTATTTCCTCCAGCTCCGTTAATCAATATATCACAGTTTCCAAAGTCTTTAACAACCTTATCCCTAGCTTCAGTAAGGCTCTGTTTTTCCAATACATTTGCCTTGTAGCCTCGGGCTGTATATCCTTTTTCATTAAACTTTTTTGCGAGTGCTTCAACTGCATCTAAATTAATATCCAGCAGGGCAACTTTATCTTTAAGCTTAGCGAAGTGTTCTGCTATTACTCCACAAAGTACTCCTCCTGCTCCGGTAATAACTACAACTCTATTCATATCATCCTCCTTTTTAGGTTCCCGCATATAATTGTTTGGAACTCTTTATTTATATTATTGAGAAATTCTGACTTATTTGTCTTTATTAATCGCTTCCCCGCTAAATCCTTAACGAGCTTAGATTATTGTTTCTTTGAATACTTTTCTACTGCCTCGAAGAGACCTCCAATGTATACTGCGCCAAGAGCCCTGTCATATAGTCCATAGCCGTATCTTCCCTTTTCACCCCAAATCATTCTCCCATGATCCGGCCTTACATATCCATCAAAGCCAGTTTCATAAAGGGCCTTAACAATTTCAAAAATATCTATGCTTCCGTATTCTGAGGGATGAGCCGTTTCTTCAAAGTCTCTTTCCCCCGATCTCTTTACATTTCTTATGTGTACGAAATGTACTCTTCCTTTTGCCATTTTAATTATCTTAATCAAATCGTTTTCGCTAGCAACTCCCAGAGATCCCGTGCAGAGAGTAATCCCGTTGGAGGGACTATCCACCACGCTCAAAAATCTCTTGATATTATCGTAGTCTGTAATAATCCTAGGTAAGCCAAATATAGACCATGGAGGATCATCCGGGTGAATAGCCATCTTCACTCCGCACTCCTCCGCTACGGGAATTATTTCCTTTAAAAATACTGTCAAGTTCTTCCATAGGTCTTCCGGGCCAACATCTTTATATTGGGTCAAAAGAGCTCTTAGTCCCTCTCTTGAGTAACTACTATCCCACCCCGGCAAACTAAGCTCTGATTTTAAAGGGTCCATGGCTAAAACCTTATCGTGGGAATATGATAAAGCATTAGATCCATCTTTTTTCTCCTTTTCTAGATCGCTTCTCAGCCAATCAAAAACAGGCATGAAGTTATAACAGATACATTTGACTCCGTATTTTGCTAATCTTCTTATATTTTCTTTGTAATTTTCAATGTATTGTTTTGCAGATGGAAGACCTAATTTTATATCCTCATGGACGGGGACGCTCTCAATGACTTCACATTCCAAGCCCTTTTCATGTGCGCTTTCAACCAGTTCCTTTATACTTTCTTCCTTCCAAACACTTCCGGGGGGCGTGTCGTATACAGCACTTACGACCCCTCTGACAAAGGGTATCTGCCTGATCTTATCAAGAGTTACACTATCTCCCTTTCCATACCATCTGAATGTAATCTTCATGTTATTCTCCTTAAACTGTTTTTCCCTGTATTATTTAATAATTATCCCTAACCCTACTTTTCTTCAGGTAACAAATTTGCAATTCTATAGGCCATTTACTTTTTGACTTCTAATTCCCATATACTTTTTAACGGACATGCGTTCCCTTTTTTTTAGAAGTTTTTTCGCATTAAGATATGCCAGATTTTTTGCTACTTCCAGGAGTTCAGAGTAGTTGTTTCCATCATAAAACTGAGAGAGAAAATCACACAATATTTCTCGGAAATAAGTGTGTCTTACATAGCTTAAAAAACTTCTGCTATCTGTTAGCATTCCTATTAACCCATTAATGTGTCCGAGTTCTGATGCCTTTTCAAGAAACTCGAAAATTCCTCTTTCATGATCATTAAACCACCATGCCATACCAGGAATTACTTCTGGGAATGAGCCTGCCAAAGTCAATATTTGGTAATACATTGTTGGATTAAGGGTATATACTATTGTCCTTGGAAGTTTTTTCTCTCCAATTCTGTTCAATACTGATGATAGTGCCCTTGCAGGGACACATTCTCCTACCGAATCAAAACCAGTATCTCTTCCTAGTTTGTTAAACATTTCCATATTTGGATTACGAAGAGAAGAAAGATGAAGTTGCATAATAATACCTTTCTCAGCATAAAGCTTCCCTAAGAATACGAAAATATATCCTTGGAGTCTTTCTCTATCTTCCTTTGAAAGGGCATCTTTATCTAAAAAATCTTTTATTAAAAGGTCAGCCTCCTCTCTCGAAGCAATCTTGGTTGGGAAATCCTCTATACCAATGTCTGAAAACTTACAATCGTGAGCTATAAAATAATCCATTCTCATTTTAACTGCTTTTTCAAAGGATTCTATTCCCCTCATTTTTATTTTTGTCTTATTTGCAAGAAGACTTATGTAAGTCACATCCTTAAACTCTAATAACTTATCTGTCCTGAAGGTGGGGGCTACTTTTACCTCGTAGTCTTTTAGTTTTTCATGATACTCCAGGTCATCTAATACATCGTCTGTTGTAGCAATATATTCTACTCCAGATTGTTTAATAAGCTTTCTGGGGGAGAGCTCATTTTCCTTAATTATCTGGCTGGTCTTTTCCCAAATATCATCCGCTGTCTTTTCGTTCAAGGGAGTGTCTATGGAAAAATATGTTTTCAATTCCATCTTGACCCACTCTTTTACTGGGTTCCCAAAAGCCCTGGCCAAAACTCGCGCAAATTCCGTATATTTTTCTTTAGTAGTCGTTTCTTTCCCGGTAATATATTTTTCATCTACCCCCGCACTTCTCATCAATCTCCACTTATAGTGGTCGTAGGAAAGCCAGAGATCGCCTATATCAGAAAAAGGTTCGTCAAGATAAATCTCCTTAGGGCTTAAATGACAATGATAGTCAATTATCGGAAGATCTTTAATTTCATTAAAGAGTTTTTCTCTGATTTCTTTATTATTTTCTCTTAACATGTATTCCTTTTATATCCTTCTTCGGATTTTTTAAATACTTTACTAAAATTTATTTAACCCTTTCTAAACCGAACTCCCTGTATTTCGAATAATTATTTTATATACTAACCCTTCCTAAGCCGAACTCAAGTATGCCGAATAATTATTTTATCTACTAACCCTTCCTGATCCTGTCCCTAAGGCAAGATCTTCAATTTCCTTCAAGGATACCAGGTTAAAATCTCCCTCGATGGTTTGTTTTAAGGCTGAGGCAGCTACTGCAAATTCGATGGTTTTTTGGTAGGAGAAATCCTTTATCAGCCCGTAAATAATACCAGCAGCAAAGCTATCCCCTCCTCCAATTCTATCTACTATATTAATGTTGTATTTTTTCGAAGGAAAAGAACCTTCTTCGGTACAGAGAATTCCACTCCAACCGTTTATGGAAGCCGATATGCTTTCTCTAAGCGAAAATGCAACTGCTTTTACACCGAATTTTTTGATTATTTCCGAGGCTATTTCTGAATACCCTTGTTTTGATAACTCTCCCTTTTCAATACTTGATCCTTTTGCTTCGATACCAAACACATCTTTACAATCCTCTTCATTTGAAATCAGAACATCCACATATTGCATAAGAGAAGTCATCACTTTCCCGGCTTTTTCTCTTGACCAGAGTTTTTTTCTGTAATTCAAATCACAAGATACTTTGATCCCCATCTCTTTTGCCTGTTTCAGCAGAGTTGTGATAAACTTCTCAGTTTTTTCTGATAACGCGGGAGTTATTCCCGTAAAATGCAACCAATATACATCCGTAAATGTTTTTTCTAAATCAATCTCTTTAACATCAATATCCGAAAAAGAAGAATACCTCCTGTCGTATACAACCACACTCCCCCTCTGAGCAGCACCCTTCTCACAAAAATATATTCCCAGCCTTTCCCCTCCTCTTGGAATATTAGAAGTATCCACTCCAAAGGATCTTAAGCTTTTAATGGCTGAATCACCTATAAGATTATCGGGAAGTTTGGATAAAAAGGAAGCATCCAGCCCAAGAGAAGCTAGTGAAACAGCTACATTTGCTTCCGCACCGCCAAAACAGACGTCAAACTTATCAGCCTGGACTAATCTTTTGTATCCCTCAGGCTGCAATCTCATCATTATTTCGCCAACTGTTAATATTTTACTCATATCTCCCTCCAATATTTTGAGTCATAATATATTTTCTCAACCAGGTTTTAAAGTAGAGGTAAACCTCATGACATAAATATTTCCTTAATTCTGTTTACCCACATCTTTGCGTCTTCCCTTACCCCGTTAAAGTCTCCATTTTTTGCTTTTATTGTCAAGTTTGAGCCTGCCCCGATGGCTGTCGCTCCTGCATCAAACCATTCCTTCATATTTTCGTAGGATACTCCCCCAGTTACCATAAATGATGCATTCGGGAAGGGCCCCCTCAAAGCTTTTAGCCCTTGAGGTTTCGCAATATCTCCAGGAAATAACTTCAGTACCTGGCATCCCCCTCTCATTGCAGATGCAACTTCTGAAGGAGAAAACACACCGGGTGTGTATGCAATATTTCCCTTTTTACAATATTCTGACAGATAAGGGTTAAAGTCAGGGCTGACAATATATTCTGCTCCATTTTCCAAAGCTTCCTTAGCTACTTCAATTTCAAGGACAGTCCCTGCTCCAATATATATGTCCTGGCCATTGTATTTTCTCGATAGAATGTTAATAATTTTTGAAGCGCCTGGTACTGTAAATGTAATTTCAATAAATTTCACTCCACCCTGAATGCAAGCTTCGGCAGTTTCAATTGCTTCTTCGAGACTTTTTCCTCTCACTACTACTACTAATTTTTCTTCTTTAAGTTTTTTTAAAAAATCGATGTTTTGCATATTTTCCTCAACATATATATTATTTTTTAAAGTATTCGGGATATTTATATAATAGTACCGGCATTTTCTCGGTACAAAAACCAACATGTGAAAGAAGCTGTGGTTCTATTTCCTCTATTTTCCTTTCTGTTATACTCTTCAAAATATTTTTATGGTGTATATATAACAGTTCAAAGTTATTGTCATCTGCCATAGCCAGCCTTCTGTATCGCATATAATGAGCCTCGTACTTTCTTATAATATCCCACCACAGTGATTTCCCTGCCAAAGAAAACAGTCTTTCGTGAAACTGGTTATCAAGTTCCCAAAATAATTCAATATCTTTATCAGTCAACGCCGTTTCCTGACTCTTTAAACACTCACCCAGAGTTTCAATATCTTTTAGAGTTAAATTGAAAATGAGATCCTTTTGAACCTTAGTTTCCAGTTGTATCCTCATTTCTAACATTTGTCTAACTGAGATCGGGTCTATTAAAGTAACTTTTGTTCCATGTCTTGGCAAAACTGTCAAATAGCCCTCGGCCTCAAGTCTCTTGAGTATCTCTCTTAGTGGGGTGCGAGAAATTTTAAACCTTAGGCTTAAATCATTTTCTTTTATGAACTCGCCCGGTTTAATCTTCAGCTTCACAATCTCCGACAATAGCTCTGAATATATTAACTCTTTAGTGTTAAGAACCAATTTTCCCTCCAAAAGACCAGTATAAATATTGTATCCTTTTCGATATATATAAGTCAATACAGCAAGATTCACTTTTTATACATCTTGTATACAAGACATTCGTATTTACCTTAAAATCGAAGTTAATCTTTGGTCACTTGTATACAACAACTGATTATAGTTAAAATGCAGACATAAAAAATATCCCTTTTTTTAGGGATATTTTATGTGTTCAAATTACTTTTAGCTTTTGATAATAAAGTACTAGATTATTTCTTTCTTATGGGAGCATCCAAAACTTTCTTTGTAGTCTTTTTCCTTTTAATTATCATATCCTTAAAAGTTTTTTTCTTAATGCCGAACCAGATAATAGAAAATACGCTAGCGCCAAGTACCACTGCACCCGCTATCGAGATGCCTGCTATTGCTCCTCCCGAAAGCCCTTCATTTTCGCGAATTACATTGTATATATTGTTGTTTGTATTTTCGGTCTCTCCTGGAAGGATAGTAGAAGAAGTATATATTGCCTCTGCTTTTACTGAACCAAGAATTGTAATAGAATCCCCTGGTTGGAAAGTAATGCCATTGATTTTCCAGCCTTCAAAGGTATAGCCCTCTTTTGCCGGGCCTTCCGGAAGAGTAAGCTGATCATTAATATTTAAGGTTTCTGGGTCAAGAAGATTTGTCCCACCCAAGGTAAAACTAACTGTGTAATCTACTATTTCGTAATAAACTCCGAGCACCAGGCTCTCATCTGAGGAAATAACTCCACTTTCAAGGTACTCCTTAGAGTGTTGAGTTGCATATCCCGCCAGTTTCTTGTACCCTGGAACAACTGCTAGGGCATATACCGTCGAATCGGTAGTTCCCTCAAGAGTCTCTTCCCTCAATAGGGAATCATCCAGAGCAAGAATATGTTTAACCTTATATTTGGTATTTGTGTTAGGAGAGAATTTAGCTGTAAGGGTCAAGGTGTCTAATTTTGCACCCCCTTCGTCGGTGGGAGCTATCATAGTGTATTTATTTGATGTAGAAAAGACCTTTAAATCGTCTCCAGTCTTTGTTTTTCCATCGGTCCAACCCACAAAAAAGTACCCGGGTTTACTAATTCCTTCCCCTGTTTGAAGAGAAAATCTTTGCTCAAATTTATATTCAGTACTGTCAACGGGTGCTTCTCCTTGAACAAGGATATCCTCCCCCTTGCTATATAAAACACCATAGCTATCCCGGCTATAATACAATTTCAAAATTAAGCTGCCATTTGCTTTAATCGTTCCTGAATAATTATCCTCAGTTTCTGTCTTTTCCTTGTTGAACGTAAATCCGTCCATTTTCCATAGTCTAGGCTCTTCGGGATCATTTATATCAATAGTAACTGTTGCATCGGTAGTTCCCTCATGTGTCTGAGTATCGATATCCCTCTTTTGATATGAGTTAGGGTCACTAAGTCCCTGTCTATAATGTTCTATTTTATACTTCGTATCATCTTTTGGATCCCACTGGGCAATAAAGATGACTTTGGCGACCGGGTCAAGATCAAAAGTCCTGTTATATTCTTCAGGAGCATTTGTCTCATTGGAATATTCCTTTCCACTTGCATCCCCTTCGATTATAAAGCTTCTGAAATTATATCCTGTGTTGGTAAAAGTATTTACTACAACTGATCCGGAATACTTGTTGGTTTCCGAGGTATAGGTTATTAAACTACTTTGCATAGTTACTTGAGAGGCGCCTGCCCCTTTAAAAATTATTTCCGGTTTTGCAAGAACTTCTACGCTAATAGTCTTATCCACAGGGTTGAGATCTAAAAAGTTATCTTCTGTGCCAGCTGGTGCTGTAAACTTCAATATTACTCCCGCAACAGTCGCAGCAGTTTCAAGCCTCCCACCAAGTGTATATCCTGATGGCAGAGTATTAATTGCCCAGCCTAGAGGGAGAATAACCTCCTGAAGGGACATTCCAACAGATGCCCTGTATGTTGATGCCACCGCACTTGCTGGATCATTCTTTGAAATAGTATATTCGAAAAAGGTATCTTCCCCTTCTTTTGGGGTATAATCCGTCCTGTCATATATCCTAACTTGTCTTTTGTAAGTTCCCGAAAGCACAAAATTATTGACTTTCGTATCTAGCTCGGTATACTCTGTGCCATCCGCCTCCTTAAATTGCCACGTGCTTCCATCAGAATACACAAAGTTACTTCCTTCAATGAGGTTATAACTAGAAGCACCGACTGCATAGGTTGCTGTATAACCGGTAGATAAAGGTTGGGGAAGAGAGGTGTATCTCACTGTAGAACTTGCGGAGTATCTTATTGTTCCGCTTACTTCAATAGGGGCTGCATATGCTATTTGATCAACTCCCTGCATAAAAACGATAAAAGATAGGATTAATAATGATACAATCACTACTCCGATAGATAACTTCTTTGCTAATGTTTTCATATTCCGCCTTTCTGTTCTATGTTTACGCTTCTCGCGCGCATACTAGTAATTATATATTAGGGTGATATGGGTGTCAAACATATAAAAAAATCATGGAAGTTCCCAATAGAAATGTATGTAAAACTTGCTTTGAAAATTTCCTGGAACTTCCCAATACAAATGTATATAAATCCTGCTTTAAGAAATCTATGGTGTTCGTTTTTTTACATAAAGGCTTTGGGTTTTAACCAAGAAAATACTTTAACAAAAGTCAAAATTGGCTTACAGAAAAATAGCTATATTACAACATAATGTATGTTGCTGCGATGCAACATGCGGGCCCAACAAAAGTGAGTACGTGAAATACTGTATGGGTATATTTCTTCCCTATTTTATAAAAAATAGCACCTATAAGACAAAAAATTACGCCTGCTAAATACCACATTTTGGCATCAAAAGGGATAAAATCCTTGCTTACCAAATAAGCTATTACAAGGAATGCTCCTGCAACGAAGTCGTTTATCAAAGCAACAATTCTAAAAGTTTTAAAATTAACGATACACCCAATATAGTTAACCGCGGCCAGCCCATAACACAAACCCAAAATTATATAATTAACTGTGCTTGGAGGGGTCGCCATAACCACTGCAGCACCACAGGAAATAACAACTAATATGACACTTGCGTGATCAAATTTCCTGATTTTTCTTTTCAAATCAGTGTTTTTTATCGCATGATAGGTAGCTGAAGTCGCATAAAGGATTATGAAACCTAAACATATTAAGATTCCAAGTACTACACCACTTGCAGTAGTTGCTTTAGAAAGAGTAAAAATAAGTGCGATTATCCCAAGAAAAATCCCCGCTCCATGGGTTATTGCATTCAGTAATTCCTCAAGCGGAGTATAGTAAACAAGCTCTAGCGAATTATATTCCTCTTTACGTTCCTTAATTTCCTCGTCGCTAGGATTCCAATTAATTTTTAATTTCTCTGTTTGGTTCATCTTTCCCTTATCCAAAATCTATGGTCTAATTATACTTATATAATGGATATATGTAAACCTTATACAGGAAAAAGAAAAGAAAATTGCCCATGGAATTCTTGGGCAATTCTAAGATAATGCTTTTAAGTTTGAGATATATGATTTATTTTTTTAGTTGCTTTTTGAACTCTTTATAACTCAATACCAAATCAAGCTCGGACTTGTCTTTTACCAAGTCTTCCATTAAAAACTTTACGCATTCGAGACACGCCCTATTAGCTCCGTTCATCCAGGGTTTAAGATGGAAGCAGTGAAAGCTGTTGAGAAAGGTCTTAAAATGACGATAGCGGTATTTGGCTCCCACTTCGTCCAACTTCTTAACTAAATCCTTATTCTGGAATTTTGTAAAAAAATCTGTCCTGCCGGTCGCTATCATAATTTCCGGATAATCTTTATCTATATAGTTTGCGGGACTAACTTCCTTTGCGAATTCATAAGCTGAGTAATCCTTTCTTCTCATAACTCCAGTTAAACTCTTTACCATTGTACTCATTATTGGGAAATAAAAAATCGGTCTGTCAAAATACAAAACTGAAGAATGAAGAATTGCCTTATTTATGGTTACTTTTGGCTCGGGAACTGAGAGTTTGTCTCTTAGTTCCTTATTTTGTTGACAAGCAAGTGCCATACCCGAAAGATGGCCTCCGGCGCTATCTCCGCATACCGATACATTCTCAAGGTCAAGATTGTATTTATCTTTATTTTCGTATATCCACTCTATCGCACGCGACACATTCTGAACATTAACTGGGAACTTATATTTTGGGCCAAAACAGTAATTTATGTTCACTACAAAGAATCCTTCGTGAGCAAACATCATGCAATATCCCCTTCTATAACTCTTATCCCCTACAATCCACCCACCTCCGTGAATATTCAAGAGAACAGGATACTTTCCCTCAGTAAATCTTCCTTTTTTACTTTCATTAAAAAGTACATCTAACTGACAATAGTCCGGGTATTTTTCATCATAAATGATATTGTTAATTTCGGTAATTCCCGGATAGGGAAGCATGTTTGATTGCTTGAATTTAATCTGATCGTCAAATATGAAAATATTCCCTAAAAATGTTTGGTCTTCGAGAAGCCCTTTCCCTACTGGGATGCCACAATTTTCCTTATTTGCCCAACTTTTCATTACCAATCTCCTTTTTAAAAAATTTTACACCTAACGGAATGAACCACTGGATTATTAGTCACAGAAACAAGTCCCCGCGGAAAGTTTATTTCCTTCAATCAATAATAAATACTTCTTCTTATCTACTCCAGATGCATAACCACCAAGACTTCCATCCTTATGAATAGCTCTGTGGCAGGGAATTATTATGGGGAGGGGATTTTGATTACATGCGTTTCCAACTGCCCTTGCACCCTTCGGAGACCCTATCTCAGATGCGATTTGGGAGTAAGTCTTCGTTTTTCCATATGGAATCTGCAGTAAAGCGTTCCAAACTTTTTTCTGAAAATCCGTTCCTTTAGCTTCATAAGGGACAGAAAAAGATTTTATCTTTCCATGGACAAAGTCATTTATTTCAAAAGCAGCTTTATCTGTAAGCTTGCTTCCGTTATTTGTATTAACAACATTGTCAACGTATTCGATCTTAACAATCTTGCTTTCTGTTGCATAAATTGCTATTTTCCCAATTTCAGTTAAATATGTTTCATTAAATATTTTTTCCATGTTATCTCTCCATCTCTATCTTTCTATTTTATCACAATTTTTTCCTATTCTCACCACTGATTATTAAAAAAGATTCGAATGCTTGGGTTATTCAAATACAACCAAAATATTCTTGTTTTAATTGGTTATCGTCCGTTTATATATATAATTCGGACGATTATTGGTCGGTTGTGGACGATAAATTACTTTATAGCATCGTATCTGATATAGAAGGTGGCTCTACCTGAGCCTTTTTTAACAATAATTTGTTCTGCACTCAATTTTTTGAGAGAATCTAAAATTGCAGTTCGTCCTCCAATCGGGCATGCTCTAATAACCTCGGCGGCAGTAAACTTCCCGATACTGCCAGTCACATATTTTTTTACTACATCGTATACCGTACTCTTATAACCTTGCTCGTTTATCATACTAACTCTTTCTTCAAACTCCCTATAACAAGCCAGTATTATTTGAAGCATATATTTAATAAATGGTGTTGAATCGTTTTCTTCACTGTGCCATCCTTTGTCTGCCTGATGAAGTGTGGCATAATATTCGTCTTTGGTCTTTTCTATCATTTTTTCAATGCTTATATATTTCCCAACTGAAAACCCGTTTTTGTAAAGCAAAAGTAGAGTCAATAATCTACTTAGTCTTCCATTACCATCATTAAATGGGTGTATGCACAAGAAGTCACATATAAATGTGGGGATTAGTAGCAATGGATCAACAAGTTCCTGCTCAATAGTTCTGGTATAACTCTCACAAATAGCAATTATTGCATTTTCAGTTTCATAAGGCTTCAAGGGAGTAAATCTTGTCAAGACAGATCCATCCGGTTTTATTTCGTTAATGTAGTTTTGCGTGTTTTTATATTGCCCCCCAAAACTCTTGTCGGTATGTTTTAATAAATCCCTATGCATTTGCAGGATATAACTCGGCTTAATTGGAATATACTCGAAGCTTTCATGAATAGTTTTCAGAACATCTCTATAGCCAATAATCTCTTTCTCATCCCTGGTTAGTGGTGCAACTTTTTCCTCCATTAGTTGTTTGATTCTTGTACTAGTAGTCACAATGCCCTCTATCCTATTAGAGGCTTCAACACTTTGAATTTTAGCAATAGTAGTAAGTCTTTCTAGTTCAACTGGTTTCTCACGGGAATATAGATCCTCTCTGCCCTTACACTCATTAATTTTAGCAATATATGAAACTATCTCCCCATCCCATTTTTGCCTAGCAAGCTTGCTGTAATCAAATTCGCGCATTATTATTTCTTCCTTTTTCGTCCATATTTTTCTCTTATCGTCCATATTATACTATAATTCGGACGAAAATAAAAGGGATTATATCATATCCTAAACTTGAGATTCAATATTTGAGTAAAGCATAGAAACCCTGGTGGACGTTTTTCAAATATATCTTGGAATATTGAAAAAATTTACCTCCGAAAAAATTCTTCGGAGGTATTTTATTAGGAAGTATTTTAGGTTATGCGAGGTTAAATAGATCTTGCTTTTCTATATGCAGACCTTGTAGCCTCAAATATCTTTGCACCTTTGAAACTATCCCCTACGTTGTATACTTCGGGCGCTACATTATTTGCTACACAGTCGAAGAATAGTTTGTTTGAACTGCGCACTCCCATGGCCAAAACCACTAGATCGGCGTCCAATTCTCTTTCAACGCTTTCATCCTTAATTTTTCTCAAAAGATCCATTGGATTTTCGACATTCTCCGGAAGAATTGGGGCCCAGGTATTGTATGGGTTAGGAACGTTTTTATGCTTATTTTGAGAAACCACAACCTTATTACCCACTATCTTTACTAACTTTGTACAATTTAGCAGCTCAACTCCGGCTTCTTCAAGATAATGTATTATGTGTCCTCTGTTAGCTGTGCAGGTATGATTCATTATGTACTTATCCATCTCAACTACTTTAACTTCCTTGTCATACTCAAAGGTAAGCCAGTATGCTGTCTCTGCACCAACTACTCCCCCTCCAATGACAACAATCTTTTTCTTTCCTTCTGCAAGAGATGGATTTTGAAGGAGGTCAATAGCGGCAACAACATTTTCCCCATTGATACCCTCAATTGACCCCGGTCTAACTGGGGAAGTACCTGTAGCCGTAATGATTACATCATATCCGCCTTGTTTCAATGTCTCCAAGCTTCCTTCAGTTCCTAGCAAGAGTTTAAAATTGGAATTCTTTTCTAGCTCTTCTACCGTTTTTTCAAGGAATTTAAGGTAGTTCTTGATCTCGTATTTTATTTTTGCAATACTGCCTGCAATGAGGTTTCCGCCCAGCCTAGTGCTCTTTTCATATAAATCGACTTTATGTCCCCTTTGGAGTAACACTGAAGCGGCCGTAATTCCTGCGGGCCCGCCACCAATGACTGCCACCTTCTTGCTCTTATCGGCCTTGGGTATCTCCTGAGAAAACTCATCTTCATATGACGTTCTTGGATTCACTGCGCACTGTGGATGTCCACCTTCCACAAACTCGTTTATACAGGCTTCCTGACATCCTATACAGGGACGAATATCTTCGACTTTCCCAGCATATGCTTTATTGCACCAGTCTGGATCGGCTAAAAGAGGTCTTCCCAGCATAACCATATCGCATTTGTCATCCCTTAAGGCTTTTTCAGCTAAATCGGGGTATCCGAGTTTTCCTACAGCTACTACAGGAACCTCTAGCCCTTTATTAGTCTTTATGCCATTTGCCGCGAAGTATTTCTTGACTATCTCTGCGATATCCAGATAACATCCTGCTGGCATTGACGATGGGGGATGTGGTAACCACCAGTTATCATAACATCCAAGGTCGACGTCAAACATATCAACGCCTGCTTCTACAAGGTTTTTCATATATGTCAAAGTCTCTTCGGGCGTTCTCTCATCTTTGAATTTCTTCAGAGGACTGACCGTCTTCATTTTCTCTTTATACGTAACATTTAGCATTAGGGACAGGTCAATTCTGTACATAATGGGGTAGTCTTTTCCTACTCTTCTACGTATTTCTTTAATCATATCTATTCCGAATCTTTCATAGTCGGCATACTTACCCATTACCCTTCTGTTAAACGCGGGATTGGTCATTTGCTCCAAAAGATATCCCTCATGGCCATGTAAATACACTCCATCGAGATTTAACCCTTTTGCATCTGCTGACCCCTGGCCAACATTTTTGATGATCTTTTTTAAGCTCTTATCTGAAAGTCTCAAGCAAGGAACATCTTTCATATACCAATTGGGATTGAAAGAGGAGCTCCTTGGAAACTGCAGGGAATTGACTAAACATTGTGGATTTCCCACCCTTCCAAGTCCAGGAGTTAATTGGACAAAAAAGTGTGCACCATGAGCATGTACTTTTGCTGCAAGATCTCTCCAGCCAGCATATACTGTTCTGCTTCTGTCTATCCTTGGGAAGTAAGATAAATCTCCAAGTTCATATAATGACTTGTCAATACCAAAGGAAACAGGAATAAGTCCGGAAGTAATCAGTCCAACCCCGCCTTTAGCTCTTTCCTCAAAGTATTTAATCATTTTATCGTTGGGTCTTCCAGTTTCTTCCGCCATGCAAATGTTTCCCATAGGGGCCATAACCAATCTGTTTTTAACGGTAAGATTGTTAATCCTTATAGGAGAAAACATTTTCTCGTAAGGATATAGGTTTGCTGTCATCTCCGGGACATCGAAGCCGTGTTTCCACCAATCTCCGAACTGTGAATCCAATTCCTTTAGTTTATCCTCGTAACTCATTACCTTCTTTTCTTCCATTTCTTTCTCCTTATTCAAATACATACTTCAAATAATTGTTTTTATTTTCCCCGATAATCGGGGTAAATATGTGTAACTTAAAAAACTTCTACAGTTCCATCCTTGTGAATAGAAATCTTCATTCCATTCTGGACATAATCTAAAAATTCATCTCCAAGTTTATCTATTACAGGCATTGGAGTGTCTGTCCAAACATCGTTTAATATGATACCTGCAGCGGATACTGGATCTACTTCCTTTGAATACAACATACAGGCCGGGAGTCTTCCCATATCACCTACGCAATAAATAATCATTCCACCCGTTGTCGAGCCTATTGTTAGAGGGAGACAAAGTGCTTTTCCAGCCATCTTGACACCATAAATGTTTTCATTATTCTGGTCATCACAGGGAGCTTCCTTTCCTGAAGGCAAGGGAAGAAGTGCTTTTTTGAAACTTGCAAGGCAATTAAAACCTTGCTTTGAAACCACAGCTTCAGCTGTTAGTTCTCCGGGGACTACAACACGTCCTTTGAATTGTTTCATATTACTTTACCTCCTTAGTGATGTAATCTGCTATCTCTTCATCAGTATAATATCTTGCAGTAGAATATGTTCTAAACTTGTTGCTGTTAGTAATAACAGGTACTTTACTGGATCCTGGGCTTGCAGAATATGTTAACGGGCATATGAAACTGACAACTACTCCTGTCTTCTTTAACCTCTCAGCATACTCTGTTTTGTCAAACTCCTTTTTTACAGCCGTAGGAGTAGTAAAAACTGTGGGTATCGTCACTTTCTTAGTCCCATTCTTTTTTAAATTTTCTTCTATTCTTTCAGTCCATTCAATCAACTGCACTAGCGAAAGATGTGGACAGCCAATAAAACATAGTTTAGGAACAGCATTTGGGTCCTCCCAAATTACAGGGTAGCTTGCCTTTACTCTCTCGAGCTCGGCATCATCTATCACATATGTCTTTGCACCTTCTTTTATTATCTTTTCTCCCAATTCAACAGCTTCTGGTGTTAAATTCTCTATGTGGTAAAGTCCTACTGCTCCGTTACTTGCGGTTGCAGCCCCAAAATCCTTAAGATAGCTTGTCGTTTTTTCATCAAGTATATTTCCGATAAACTTATCAAGACCTTTTACGAATGGGACCTGATCAACAACCTTCATCCCAATTGCACTCCCGAGAATTTGTGCTTCCGGCTTCTTGGTTGTCTTGACCTCCACTATCCAGTCGGCTTTTCTATTATCATCTAAAATAAAACCAAACGCGGGGACTAACCCAAGAACAGAACCAAAGAGCTCTAAAATTCCTGAGTTTCTGTTGCATCTTGCACCGAGAACTGAATTTGCATAAACTACCGCGGATGACTCAGCCCATGAAAGAACATCTCCTTTTTTGGGAATATTTCCCACTTCTTTCTGGTAACAGGTACATGTATGAGCGTCCTCATCCTTCTTCCCTAATTGCCAAAGTTGCTTTTCATATCTCTTTTGTTGAGAATAAACAATTTTAAAAATGAGCTTTTCAAGAGGTGAACATGGTACATTCTTGTCATAAGGTCTGGGGTCAAGTGTAAATTTCTCTTTGGGAAGAGCCCCGTCATCTATTAGTCTCTGCATAAGATTAAACGCAGCCTTCCAGGAAATAACTCCCGCATTCGTAACTAGGTGTCCATATTCTTGGGTTACGGGAACCATTTTTTCCGCACCATACAATTCGCCATACTTAATCAGCGTTTTCATTATCTTGGCTTTTGTTTCCCCTTGTTTTCCATCCAGAATAGATTGTTGTTCTTCGGTCAAAAACATATATATACCCTCCCTCAATGCGCTTAAGAAGCGTTATCTCTCAATAAAACAATTGTTAGCCACTGTTTTATATCATACCAAATTTAATCGTGAGATTAAAGACCGATTTTATAAAAAACCGTATATTTTTATAGGTTTTCGCTCTTGATAACTTTCAATCGGTCTTTTTAGAAAAGATACCTTCCGAATATAATATTATACTGAAATCTGGAAGAAATCGGGATCTATGCCAGTCTATTATTTAAAAATATCATTCAATAACTTTTAAGGTCTAAATACTGGGATAAGTGTTTTTGCGGTAGTAAGAAGCTTGTTAAATCCTCTTTGTTTTGTATCGAGTTTAGAATACACTAATGCTGCTGTTCTCACTACACCAATTACACCCTTATTCTTGGGGTCTATTTTTGTGCATAACGCCGTTGCCGTACGAAGGGCAATGCCGACCCCAAATTTAACCGGATTAGTCGTGGGGTACAAAGCGATTACTGTCCTAAGTGCCCCCCTTAAGTCATTATACCCCAGTCTATTAGCACTGGAGGTAGCAACAGTTTTTCCTTTATTAATTTCTTTAATAGGTCTTCTTAAAAGTTTTCTTTTAAAAACCCTCTTCATTACTTTTTTCCCAGGAAAAATCCGGAATACTACTCCGTTATTCTTTGTGAAGACTTCAACCTTGGGAGCATAGTCAAGGGAAAGTAAAGCGCAGTATACATGTGAAGCACAAATACCTATATCTATATTAGGATATGCCCATTTGAAAGGTTTAAAATCACCTGGAAGTCCAATTAGAATACTTTCAAAATTATCATCGAAAGAGAATCTCCAGGGTTGCATATTTACTGCTGAGGGAGAGCGCATTCCCATATCCAAAGCGAACATTATATCTTGGGGTATTTTGGGTTCAGCTGATGGCTCTTCAAGCAATTCTGAAAGCACCTTTCTATTCAAAGAAAAAACTGTCTTAACTAACCTGTCATAAAACCTTAGCCCCTTTTCTTCAAAGTAACCTACAGGACAGCAACAAACAGTTGCTCGGCTCATTACCGAAGGGTCACTAATTCCAGGATTGTCAACTCCCACCAACGCTTCCGGAGAAACAGAAAGAAGCTCCGATTTTTTAAAGGTTCCTATCCAACAAGTAGAAAGGCCCAGTGAAGTTGCCTTAAGAACTGAAAGTTCGCCGATGAATCCCGTTTTCCCTAAAGAAATGGGGTCTAGATCAGATATAAAAGCCATGTTGTCTTCCGGGGCACGGATTGTGTAATATAGTTCCTTCGTGGGCTGACTCTTAAAAAACTTTATCTCCGTATTATGTTGAAAAGGAAATGGAAAGGTCTTGATAAACTTCGAAAGTTCTGCCATCGCCTCCCCTTCAATGGGATCGCTTTTAAAACTTCTAACCGATCTTCTGTTTTCAATAGCAGTTTTTGCATCAAATAACCCGTTCATTCTTTCTCCTTTAATATTACTCACATATCAAAGTACATAAAATAATTTGGATGGTAATGAAATTTTTCGCGGATATCCTAACTTGAAGTCATCAACTTTCTTTATTCGGAGCACATTCGATAATTGTAGAAAGAAACATTATCCTTGATTAGTTAGTCTTCGTTGTTTTGGGGGTCTTCTACTATATTGCCACCTGTATTTTCTTCTGCCCAGTTTTCATTTAGTGGAAAAGGACTGTCTTCTACTCTTTCATCTAATTCCCTTCCATACTCCTCTACTGTCCCATAAATAAGAGGCGTTTCAAGAGACTTGAGAGTGTTTTCCTCGCCTATGTATTTTCGAGTTGTTTTCTTTTTATTCCACTCTCTTATTGGGGGAATAATCCTAATTTGCTTCCCTTCTATTACTCCCCTTATTTGATTGGTGAAGAAATGGTCGGTCTCATCGAATATGTTGTCCTCATCAATCTTATCAATATTTGCATCCTTCAAAGCCTTGAATTCTTCGGGAATCTTATACTTCCTATTAATTATATCATAAGCGATAGGGACTACATAAAGGGTAACAAATGTCGCATAACCTAACCCTCCAACCATAGCTATTGCTATTGGAGCGAGTAGCAGACCATAATCGGTCCGATTTGTAGCCATAATAATCATAGCTGAAATAGTTGTTAAAGCAGTCAAGAGAATTGGTCTAAGCCTATCCACGCCTGTTTTCAGCAATGCTTCTCGCTTATCTATTCCAGACTCAATAACCTTGTCGGTGTAATCAACGAAAACAATCCCGTTATTAACCACAACCCCCATGAGAATTATAATCCCAATAAGGGACATTATGTTAATTGAAGTACCGGTAAGAAGCATCAATGCAAAAGACCCAGTAAACGCTAATGGAACGGTAAACATTACTATGAAAGGTTTTTTCCAGCTTTGGAATTGAGCAACCATTATAAGGAAAATCAATATAATTGCAGCTCCCAAAATCAAGTAAAGATTATTGAAGACCTCATCCATTATTCCAATCGCTTCTTTAGTATCAACCGAAATAGTTGAAGGTTTACTTTCATTATATACCCCCACTATATCATTAATATCGTTAACAGCATCACTTTCCGAGTAAGCACCGTCATATTCGACAGTTAAAGTGATGATCTTTCTTCCCTCAGAGTGTTTAATCCCCGTGTATCCGGAGGTCTTTACAAAAGATGCCGGAATATCCTCCGAAAATCCAGAACGGTATAAAACATTCCCTGAATTATCTTTTGAAAAACAATCTTCTGTAAGAAGCTTGTATAAAGGAACGGATTTAGTGGTAGCTCCTGTCCCAAGAACATCACTTCCCTCAATATTAAGGGTCATGAGGTCAATCTCATCCCTTTTTATCGAATAGAATTGGGTCATCTGTTCTACGGTTATCCCTTGTGTTGAGTACGTTATATCGTGTAGTCCCGTATCCTCGTTCTCGGTTACCACGGCATAATCATATGAGAAAGCCCCATCTTCAAAACTTACCGGTATCATTTGATTCGTCCCTATTACCTCGACGAATCCCGAGTCTTTTACAAATAAAGTGTTTCCGCTTGTATTTTTTACAAAATATTGGTTCTCTTCCCCACCGTAGTCATAGTTGTTATTGACAAAGATCTTTATCGGGGTTCCATTTCTCTCCCCTAACAACCAACTTGTGTTTTCGTATATTTCAGAATAAATCATTACATCGTAATCGGTTTTCACTGAGTTAGTATCATCCGCATACAGTCTTAAAGTGTGGGAAGAGGATACTGATTTTAATGCATCCGAAATTTGCAAGTATACCTGGCCAGTTGTAAGCCCGTATTTTGAAGCTTCATCTTTATCTACTATTAGCTTATATTCTTCTGCGGCTGTGTCCACATTCTTTTTAACTGATACTATCTTTTCAGAAGCACTTATCGCTAAAGCAAGTTTATCTGCTTCTTCAATCATTTGGTCATAATCATTTCCGAAAACATAAATGCTATATTCTGTGTCCACAAAGGACCCGGAAAAGGACATTATTGAACTAACTGAAACGGAGGTAGTAAATAATTTTCCCCCAACGGCATCTAGAGATTTTTCTATTTCTTCACATAAATCAAAAGGATCCATCGTTCTTTCTTTTTCCGTTACTAAGGAAAGAGAGGCCGAAAGTGCGCCACCTCCTATTGAAAAACCACCTACACTCATCCCTGTATCTGAATATATTGCCGCCGCTTCAATATCTGGATAGTTATTAAAAATATCTAATGCTTTTGTAACTATCTCAGCCTCTATATCCTCAGTGGTTAAATATCCTTCATCCATAACCGATAAACCAAAGTTTCTCTCATCAATCGCATCTTTGTTTATGTCAAAGCTAACACTCACCGATCCCATATATGTTTTCGGAAAGACTTCTGTTTTGGACACAAAAAAGCCGGAAAGAGTCATTCCAACAAATAAGATTAAAGTTATCGACAAGACAATCCATTTATTGTTTAGCGAGAAATTCAATGATCTAATATATGCCTTCTTCACAGACTTAATAAACCTTGAGTCATTCTTGGGGAGTTCTTTAATAATGTATGCTGTAGAAATGGGAATAACCGTTAGAGCTACAAATAAGGATGCCAAGAGTGAAAAACATACGGTTAAAGCCATATCAGTAAGAATTTCTCTTACTAATCCACTAATAAATACTATCGGAAGAAAAACAACTATTGTAGTCATAGTGGAGGCAAAAATCGCTCCTGTCATTTGCTTCGCACCTTGAATAGCGGACTCGAATCGGGTTTTTCCTTGTAATCTCAACCTTTGAATGTTTTCTAAGACAACGATTGAATTGTCCACCAACATCCCAACTCCAAGAGTTAATCCACCCATAGACACTATGTTAAGGGTAATTCCTGCAAAGTACATTAGAACAAAAGTGAATACCACGGAAAAGACAATGGATATAGAAACCGCTATTGTGGGTTTAATCCTCTTAAAGAAAATCAAAAGAACTGCAGCTGCAAGCACTGCTCCCCAAAGCAAACTTTCAAGAACAGAGTTCATCATAAACCCTATCATACGACCATCATCCGAAATCACGTTAAAAGTAAAACTTTCTCTTTCTGCTTTGATATTTTCTAATAATGCTTTGATTTGGTCTGAAACAACAGTGGTGGAAGCATCGGCCTCTTTCTCTATTGTCAAAACAACAGAAGGACTAGAACTAAAATTCCCATTTCCATCGTTAACTAACAACCTTGTTATCAATTTTGAGGAATCGTTCAAGAATATCATGTCCGCTATATCCCCGATTTTTAAATCAATCGTAAGATCGTCTGTAGCTTCTCTCATAGTTTCTTTTATAATGTTTACATCAATAGCGTAACTGTTTTCTCCAGTATCCTCATCTGTAGTAACAACAACTGCACCCTCTCCACCGTAATCTTGAAGTACCTCAAGCACGGCTTCTATTGTATTCCTAATATCTTCAGCGTTTCTTCCTGAAAGCATGCTAATATAATTATCGTAATTTTCTTCGCCCACTGACTCTCTAATTGAGTTAACCCTACTTTCATAAGCTCCAAATTGAACTATATTCGTATCAATGGCAGTCGCAAAGGTATCTTTATACGCCGACCATATCCTAGCTGCAGTGATAGTAGTTCCTACTGGGATTACGGATGGGGAAGATGCATTAGTATCCATGAAATCCAATATTAAGTACTGCCAGTTATCGGTTGTATTGATACCCGAGGTAACAGCTTGAAAAGCTACGTCCTCCTGAAGGGATAGACTCCAAGCATCTACAAAAGATGTGCTTAAATAAAATTCAGTATTTGGAGTCCTGTTAGCAATCAGATTAATCGCCCAGTCGGCATAACCCTCCGTATCTGTGGGTTTACCCACATTCAATGCAGTTAGTGTCGCATTTAACGAGTTATCATAATAGGCGGTATATCCGGCATTCCACCCTGTTGAGGGATAAATATTGTTATCAGTAACATAACCTAAAACATATTTTTGCCAATGAGTTCCAGAAACAAGAGCTAGAAGATTATTACCAAGAGTCAAATCGGAAGTTATAACATTTCTCCACTCATTCACCTGCTCGGGAGTCAATGCATAACTAAAAACCGAGTAATTATTTGCAATATTTATTATGTAATCAGCAGACTGTTCCAAAAAAGCTTCTTTATAATCCTCATCTGTTGAATAGCCCGATCTCAAAACCCTTCCATCTGCCGTATCTTCAAGCTCTTCGGTGATTCTGCTAGTATAATGTTCGGTATACTCTGAATTCCAAATCAAGGGGTCGGCTATAACAGAATCAGAAGAAAGATAAATTTCTGAATCTCTAATCAATTCAAAAACTTGAGTTCTCCATTCAAGAGGCAAATCCCCCTCATATTCTTCCATTAATTCTATGAAGTCAGGGTTATTGTCTATAATTTCTTTCCAATCATCTTGGGCCGCTTCAGACATGTATAAATTTGAAAATGTAAAGTCGCTTACGACATTATCTATTACCCACTGTGAGTAATCATTAACTTCTTCTGCAGTCCTGGCCAATTCTTCAGAAATAAAGGCTATGTCATCATCGGTTATTGTGTATATCCCGTCTTCGGCAGTATAGGACATTATTGTCAGTATAGTTTCGATTTGGACTATATATTCTTCTACAATATTACCTATGTCTATACTAACTGCAGCCGTCTCCATAAACTCTTCTCTTGAATTTACGTTATTGCCTATCTTCACCACAAAACTTGTGGCCCCCTGAGTGATATTACCAGCCGGCATATCAAAATCCTGTGCCATAATAATGGAGGATAAAATCTCAGAATTAATTGCTGAAAGCATACTTCTTGTGTAACCATATGCCATATTTATAAGGCCTGAATAAAAAATCTCGTCTATTGTATCTCCGAATATCTTTTTGTTTTCTTCCCCATCTTCAAGCATAAACTTGTTTTCTAAAACCAAATCAATCATATCTATAGTTACTGCTCTAAATTCAGAATCGGGGTTTCTAAGTTCGGGTAAAAGAATGCTCGTAATTAAGTTCTCTTCACTTGTCCCCTCCCCTTGAGTATCCTCGAGCTCTTCCACGAGTCTATCTAAAACTTTTTCGGGATCTATTTCCCCACCTGTCGAAAGGGTCTCATCATCTTCAGCATCTTCTACTATTTCTTGTAAACTAGTTCGTATAGTTTCCTTTTGACCTTCGGAAATTTTTAAAGTAATTCCAAAATCCCCCGCTGTTCCAGAAACAAAAGTCTCCGCTGTTTTCTGGCTGTTCAGATTCATAAGGACCAAATTGGAAACTAACCCATTTGCTGAAACTGCAGCAACTCCATCTATAGCTGCTATCTGGCTAACTACTCCTTCCAAATAATCGGAAACATTCTCAATGGTCTCATTTGCAACCCCAATACTTACAGTCATCATAGGTAAGAGCGCTGCACTTATTTCAATTATTATTGGATCCTGTCTTAAGGGGTCACTAGGTAAACTTATTAATTTTAGACCTGATTCAATATCTTGTTTTACCTCAGAGGAGTCCGCCTCGTTAGACAATTCTAGAGTAATCATTGAATAGTGTTCCGCAGAAGTAGAAGTCATCTTTTTAATGCCTGATATCTTTGCTACAACCGATTCAATAGGAGTAGTAACATCCTTTTCGACGACATCAGGGACAGCACCTGGAAACACCGTGACAACAACAATATAGGGAAGATCCATTTCGGGTAACAAATCAACAGAAGTGTTCAAATATGAAACAACCCCTAATGCAATGACAATAATGACTACTACAATAATCAACAGGGGTTTCTTAACACTTAGTTTTGCGAGCATATTACTCCAGAATAACGGTCTTTTCTCCCCGGACCGTTTCGGGAAAAATTAGGATATGTTTAAGGCCTCATTACCTCGGCCCGATTGTTAATCAAAATCGCCACCATATGGGTTCCAGTTAAAATCATCTTCTTCGGCCTCTCTTTCTCTTCTAAAAACCGTTCTCCCTTCAAGATTTTCTGAAGCAGGGGTAAAAATATCACTGCTCAAATCTATAATAGGATTGTAGTCAAAAGTTTCCTGAATATTCAAAATGAAATTAATCTCAAAAACATCCTTGACCCCATCAGTTGAAGTAACGAAAGTATGAAGTAAACTCAATATGCTATTTACCTCGCTCTCGCTAGCTATCTCCAGTTCAGATGCAATTAGCTTAATGTCTGCATCTGGAACTCTTATCGTAATCTTGCTCTCATATCCTGAAGAGAGGAGATAACCTTCTGCATTTGCACTTCCTGTGTATACAGTATCCCCAATTGTAATCCAGCCTTTTGCCATTTCGTAATATGATGAATAAACATTTTGAACAAATTCCAGCATCTCTTCATCATCTAGATTAAGAATATACTCCCCATAAACTTCATTTACTTCAGCTAGAATCATATCGAGCAAACTTCCCCCGGGAATAGTATATTGAAAGTTAAACTCTCCAGTCCCTATGTTAATTTCATCTCCCAAAGAATTAGTTAATACTGAAAAGTCAACCGTGGGAACTATAGGTTTCATAACTGTTTCTAAAATGTCTATTTCTTTAATATAATTAAAATCATTACTCTCCTGCTCAGCCAAAATATCGTAAAAGCCAGCTCCAATAAACAGACTGTATTCAGTCTCATCCAAGGTATATTTGTAATCAGGAACAACTCCATCCGCGCATACATCTGCTCTTCCGTTTATGTTCCCGTTTGAATAGCCAATTTCAAAAACACCTTTAACCTCGCCTTTAATATATTTACCGAAGTCTTCCGGAGCGCGGGTCAATGCCATATCTACAATTGCTTTTAATGCAGTTGATAACTTAAATTCGGAGGTGCCAATTGTCCCTTTTATGAGTATATCGCCTTCCTTTTGGACCCTTTCCATCGCGATTTCTTGGGTTATCCTCATAGGGTTACCTTGGACATCATATATGACTACAGATAGTCCTACAGTGCTATTTATTTTCTTGTCCTGGGTCTGTTCAGCCTTTGTAATAGCAGCAGCAAGCGACACATTTTCAATTACTTCCTCGGGGGTGCACCCAGGGAGAAAAACACTCCCAACTATAACCATTGCGACTAACAAAAATATACCAATTAATCTATAAAATTTTGTCATAATTCTCCGTTAAGAATATAAAAAATATAAAAAATTGAAATAATCACCCATTATATATATATAAGTAATTTTTAGTCTAACATAGAGAGTATATCAAATCAATATATACAAATAAAATTTTTTCAGCTAAAAACCAATAGAAGAAAACTCTCCCATTTCTTGAATGAAATTTTCCATTTTTTCTATGTAACTATGGGGGAAGTCCTTCAATTTGCCGTCAAAAAAAAGTTTCTTAGCTCTCGAAAATAGATAAATTTTTAGTAGAAAATCCAGTCTATCTCTTTATTAACTCACCTTTATGAGAGCGAAGAGCCTGCGCGAAATCACTTTCGGTATCGATTCTTACCTCGTCATGGAAATACATGCCGCATCCAATATCATTTTTTTGGTGAAAATCACTTCCTGAGGTTTTAATGAGCTTAAACCGTTCTGCCATTTCCTCTGCTTTTTCATTGTGATTGTCGTGACGTGGATTTCCGTTAAATACCTCTAATCCATGCAAAAGAGAAAAATCAAGGGGAACTACATTCCCTCTGAATGGGTGAGACTGAACAATAATCCAACCTTTTTTCTCGGCGAGTTCGAAAAGACTTTTTTGGCTTTGATTTATAAGACTCAATCCGTATTCTAAAACCTGTTCAGGAGATATACCATAAAGAAGAATTTCGGAATACTGTGGTCTGCGGAAACGCTTTTCCTGTCCATTAAGGGATAGTTCTAATCCCATCAGAACCTTGATACCATAAACCGCACAAAAACTCTTCAGACGTTTGAACTCATTTACATATCTTTTTACCCAGTTGTTCTTCTTGCAGGGATACTCATTCTCAAAACAAGCGAGGTTGAAATGATTTGTGTATATTATCCCTTTGTAGTCCGCTTTAGAATATATCTTTGCTATTTTTCGAGCAGACACTTTTCCGCAGCCGCTACCCCTGATTGTATGAAGATGAGTTTCCCATTTTTGCATATTTAGTAACCTCAAAGTAAGTTATTTGTATTCTGGCAGATATCCATCTTTTCTATGCTTCTTGTATAAAGCACGGGTCATTTTTTCAATAGCTTCAAGAGTCAATACTGCCCCGGTATGTGGATCCATCGCAACAGCGTGTACAATATCTTGAAGTTTACCCGTTTTTGCTGCTTTCAAGGTAAGCAGCTGAGGAGTGATATTTGAACAGTTTATAGCTGCACATTGTTCTGGTAGTGGTTTGCATGTCTGAGGATGAAAACCTTCCTTGTCACAAATAATTGGAACCTCTACGCATGCTTCTCTTGGAAGATTGGGGATAAGACCCGCACTATTTAAAACACTGCCGTGAAAGTTATATGGTTTATTTGTCCATATGCCCGTAATAATCCGAGACCCATATTCACTGCTTAATTTGTGATCCATTATTTTCCCTTTCTTAATTTTTCTCGCAGTTATATTCCACCTCAGTATTTGCACACGGCAACGGCGAGGGTATTCATTTAAGGGAATTAAGTATTTTGCCCAATATAAAAAGTTTATCCTCTTAATAAACCATGGAACATATTCAGATGTGTGTTCACTGCTTTCGGTAATGTAATAACCAAAAGTATCCATCATCTTCAACCGCACTTTATCGGCCAAAGCAAGTAATGTCGGATTACGTCCTTTTGCATTCTTTTTTATTTCCGGATAAATATCGTTTCCATCCTTGTCGTTTACTGAAAGAAGCCAAGCTTGATGGTTTATTCCATATATATCCCACTTTGTCGTTTCTGGGTCAATATCTATTTTCAGCTCTTTCAAAAGTCTTGGAACACATGATTGAACACTATGGCACAACCCCACTGCCTTTACTTTTGTGTTTGAAAGCAAATATCCGGTTAGCATCGCCATGGGATTAGAGTAATTCAAAAAGAAGGCATCAGGACAAACTTCTTCGATGTCTTTTGCAAACTCCTGCAAAACCGGGAAGGTCCGGAGGGCTCGCATAATTCCCCCGACACCCAAGGTATCTCCAATAGTCTGTTGCAACCCGTATCTTCTGGGAATGCGAAAATCTGTCACTGTACAAGGTCTATAGCCTCCCACTTGAATTGCATTAATAATGAAATTCGCACCCTTCAAAGCGTCTCTTCTATCAAGAAACTTAAGTACCGTAGCTTTCCCTTTGTACTTCTCGTTCAATTTTGAAATCACCTTATATGATTCCTCTAATCGCTTTTCATTAATATCGTGTAGAGCAATTTCAAACTCTCCTAGTTCCGGAGTCAGGATACAGTCACCCATCACATTTTTTGCAAATACTGTACTTCCCGCACCTAAAAAACAAATCCTCATACTACATCTCCTTGATAATAATTTTTTAACCAAGAACAATTTTCAAAACCATTGCCCGTTGTACTAATCCTTTTTTATCCGAAACAATTTACTAACAAGAAAAGTTTTCATAAACCATTGCCTGTTGTCTTAAAACTTTTTATACATCGCTCCGTATGCTTTGCATGCACGATAGTCCTGCCCTTCTTTATCCATGCCAAACGCATTCCAGCATGCCGGACGGAAAATGTTTCCTTCGTCTACATTGTGCATACATACGGGAATTCTTAACATTGAGCACATTGTGATTAAGTCTGCCCCTATGTGTCCGTATGAGATTGCCCCATGATTTGCGCCCCAATTATTCATTACATCATATGCTGTTTTGAAGGCACCTTCTCCTGTAACCCTAGGTGCAAACCAAGTGCATGGCCATGTATAGTCTGTTCTCTTCCAAAGCTTGTCTGTCACTTCATCGGGTAATTTTATAGTCCAGCCCTCAGCAATTTGCATTACAGGGCCCAAGCCTTTGATAATATTTAACCGGATCATAGTGCAAGGCATTTCCGCTTTGGTCACAAACCGGCTGGAGTACCCGCCACCGCGGAAATATCCCAAGTCAGCATAAGGCCAAGAGGTTGCTTTCATGCATGCATCTATGTCCTTATCTGTCATTTCCCACCACTTTTTCATAATTGCGTTGCCGCCTGAATCTTTTACTTCGCCGCAAGCATCCACACATGCAGCCCCGCTATTAATCAAGTGAATAAATCCGTCCGATTCTTTTGCTTTTCCCTTCAGAACATGGCCGGTTACCCTCTTAACTGCATCCCCCGACCAATATGTTCTGACATCGGCAAAGATTTGAGCTCTTGAAGTAAGAAGCTTTCCAAATAGCATACATAATCCATTTAAGCTATCATTTTCCGTGGCAAGGATATACGGCTCCCTTGCCCCATTCCAATCAAACGAGGAATTAAGTATGCTTTCAGGAAAATCACAGTTAGGGTAAAAGTCTGTCCATTGTCTTTGACCCTGGAAGCCCGCGGCAATTGCGTTATGTCCTACTGCTTCTTCCTCGGCTCCTACAGGGAGATTCATGTTTCCGTTCATCAGATCCTTAATGATACATGCCATCTTTGCAGTGAACTCCCAGTCTTTTTCCTTTTCCTCTTTACTTTTTTGCATCTTAGCAGGATTCTTATCAATGTCCGGCTTGCATTTTGTTTTTATCCAATTAAGTGCCTTATTATATTCCTTTTCGTCATAAATACCTTTTTCCATTCTTCTTATTACTTCGACTTCATCAACGCTTTCCACCCTCATCCCGAGATAATCTTCAAATAAAGCCGAGTCAACAATAGAACCAGCTATGCCCATACAAATGGAACCTATTTGTAGATATGATTTTCCACGCATGGTAGCAACCGCAACTGCACTGCGCGCAAACCTTAGAATCTTTTCTGATACATCGTTTGGAATTGTGGTGTCGTCCAAATCCTGAACATCTCGTCCATAAATGCCGAAAGCTGGCAAACCTTTCTGAGCATGGCCAGCGAGAACTGCTGCCAAATATACCGCTCCTGGACGTTCAGTGCCATTAAACCCCCACACGGCTTTTATTGTGTTTGGGTCCATATCCATGGTTTCTGATCCATAACACCAACAAGGAGTAACCGTCAAAGTAATAGCTACCCCAGCTTTTTTGAATTTATCTTCGCATGCTGCAGCTTCAGCAACTCTCCCTATTGTCGTATCGGCAATTATTACCTTAACTTTTTCTCCGTTAGAATAAAAAACGTTATTTTCTATGAGTTTAGCCGCATTTTTAGCCATGTTCATGGTCTGTACTTCCAAGCTTTCTCTCACCTTCAGGGGACCACGTCTCCCATCTATAGTGGGTCTTATGCCTATTAAAGGATAATCACCAATCAATCTATTCTCTGCCATATTAGTATCTCCTCATTATATTTTCTAAACACTGTTTAATACTTATTAAAAAACTCCTTCCAGGGACTTTAAATTCCAAAGTTTAGCACAAGGCATTTAATAATTTATTTTAAGACTCCCTCGAGAGGGGTTAAATTCCATAGTTTTGCAAGACCTTTAATGATATCATCCGGAATAATGTTTATTGCTTTCCCAAGTGTCAACATATATATTTGTGCTGTTTTTTCCACTGTTTCAATCAGTCCAAAAGCCTCATCCATCGTTGCACCTGTTCCGTATATCCCGTGATTTGTCCACACTACCAGGCGGAATTTTTTTATTTTCTCAGCAGTTGCTATCCCTATTTCATTTGTTCCGCATATCATACAGGGTAATATTCCTACACCATCCGGGAATACTATTACTGCTTCTGTGTTTGACTGCCAAAGCTTGTGTGTGAAATCTTTTTCATCCAGAGGGCATACTGTATTCATAGCTATTGTATAGGTGGGGTGGGTATGCATCACAATACGATGTTTTTTATCAACTTCCAGCCTGGAAATATGACTCATCATATGTGTTGGAAACTCGGAAGTAAATTTTCCTCCATCCTTGAAACCCCATAATAGTTCGGCAGTGGTTCCGTCAGTCCCTATACGAACAATGCCGAGATTTGTCTCTGGATCCTTTTCCACATTTTTAAAATATTTTCCGGTACCTGTTACTATGAAGATTCTTCCAATGAGCTTCTCTGCAGAAAAGCTGGTAGGAATTTTGCGTAATACCCTTTTCAAGTCGAGATATTCGCTAACTTCTTTTTCCTCAAGCAGATAACTAATATTACCGCCATTTCGCTCATCCCATCCAAGCCGATACATATTCGCAGTTGCTTCGCACATTTCCCGCACAAAGGGTGCATTGATAATATCTTTCATTTGTTATTTCTCCCAGTTTTTACTTGTGTTATTATTTTACTTCTATTAGGTTATTATCGCAAACATCCAATATTAACCATTTATCGAACCAATCATACTTCCTTTAGTTTATTCCCGCAAACTTTCTAAACTAACCATTGTTTGAACCAATCATACTTCCTTAATGTCAAAAGATTTTTTTATGAGTTTTCTACCTTCTTTTACGGAGAGACACTCTCCTGCCGACATCATCTGCACCAGTAGATTGCCTATTGCCGTACATTCTGCTGGCCCAGCAATCACTTTTCGCCCTGTCTTTTGTTTAGTCAGCTCGTTTAACAAGCTGTTTTGACTTCCACCGCCGATAATGTTCAAAGTTTTATATTGTTTTCCCAACACTTTTTCCAAATCATTTAATGAACGTGCATAATACCGAGCTAAATTATTATATATTACATACGCAGTTTCACCAACACTCAATCTTTTCCCGACAGCCGAAAATATTTCTTCAGTCATGCTGTCAGGTGACAGAAAACGCAAATCATTAACGTCTATTTCATAGTCCACCGGACTAAGCCTTGCCAAGTTAGTAAGGCCCTCAAAATCATATTTATCATTCAATTCTTTTCGAACACGCTGTATCATCCAAAGTCCCATTATGTTTTTTTGGAAGCGAAAGGTACCATCGAGCCCTCCCTCGTTAGAATAATCTGCCTCTCGTGACAATTTGTCCGTTCGTGCCTTATCTTGCTCAACCCCAAGAAGAGACCAAGTGCCACTTGATATATATGGGGTGTTGGAATCAAGCGGAGCAGCAATTACGGCACTTGCAGTGTCATGTGTCGCGGGCAAAACCACTAAAGCCTTATATCCAACAACCTTTGAAATCTCTTCAGTGAACTCTCCTAGAAGAGTTTTAGGCTGACTGATCCCTTTGAACAATGCTTTTTTATATCCCAGCCTGTCCAAAATCTCATCATCCCAAGTATGTGTATTAACGTTAATCATACCCGTTGTAGTTGCATGGGTGTATTCCTGCCTCTTGACACCTGTTAGACGAAAATGAAAATAGCTGGGTAGCATAAGCATGCTTTCAGCCTTTTCCATCCGTCCTTTGATTAAGTCATCCCAGAGCTGATAAATTGTATTAAATGTTGCAAACTGTAT
Source organism: Firmicutes bacterium ADurb.Bin080 (assembly GCA_002070965.1). Classification (GTDB taxonomy): domain Bacteria; phylum Bacillota; class Clostridia; order Christensenellales; family DTU072; genus MWEH01. The sequence goes on from MWEH01000095.1 coordinate 70,268, forward strand.
TCCGGTTTTTGCATACAGCTCCGCAAATGGGATTTTTTCATGCACCTCTGCAGTAGTTTTTTCAGTACGCGAATCCCTATAACAAAAAATCCCCTCAATTGGGTTGTCTTCTTTGTCCAACAAAGCATAATCCACTCCCCATGTGTCAATTCCCACTGAATAAGGAATCTTCCCTATCTCTTTCGCTCTTTTTAGTCCGTTTATAATCTCTGAAAACAGTTGTTCGTGTTGCCATTGAAGGCACTTTCGACCATTAACAATATTCGTAATAGGACTATTTTTGAAACGATAGATTTCCTCTGTTTTTAATCTACCATCCTGAGTCCAACCTATTATGTGCCTTCCGGACGAGGCTCCTATATCAATTGCTAAATAATATTGCATGAACTGTTTCCTCAATTGCTATTAATTATATCTTAATCATTTTTGATTGTATATATACTTACAGAACAAAGCTGAGGAAATGTACTTAATAAAAAAGACCTAAGCTACGCACAATTACCGCGTACATTAGGCCGTATTGGATTAGAGTTAGGGATTCGAACCGTTCTTACAAACCTAAAAAACCAGTTAACAGAGATATACTATTAACCAAGTTTATGTTGTATTCCTGCTTCAACCTTGCTAGTTGCTATATGATTAATTTCAAAATCATTCAGCAGAGCCGTCAAGTCCACAGGCGTTTCTTTGGGGAGAACTTCCCCTAGTTTTCTTTTCAAAGCATTTAGTATATTTATGCTAGCATTAAGATCTCTATCGATTGAGTATCCACAATCATTACAAAAAAAAGTTCTGTCTAATATTGTTAGGTTTTGCTTAACCTTCCCACATTTTGAACACGTTTTTGAGCTGGGATAGAACCTGTCTACAAGACTAACTTCTTTCCCCTGGTATGTAGCTTTATAAAGAATTTTCCTTTTAATATTACTTAAACTAACGTCAGATATAGACCTTGAATATTGCGAAGATTTCAACATATCTACTACACTTAAATCTTCTAGACCTATATATGAAAAATTGTTTACAAGCACCGTGGTTAATTTATTCGAATAATCACTACGAATATTTGATATTTTTTCATGTATTCTTGCTAGTTTTAAGGAATGCTTAATATAATTTTTTGACAGACAAACTCCATTAATGACATCCTGCTTGGTTTTCGCATGCTGTTTTTTATCTAGTTGTCTTTGTCTTACTATTAGTTTCCTATAAAGTTTTTCTAATGGCTTAAGGTTTTCTATCTGTAGACCACAAGATAATGTCGCAAGTGCTTTAATTCCCAAATCGATACCAACCATCACTTTATTTTTATTTACTCTATGAGTTTTTTCATATTCCTCCTTTGTAATCTCCATTTGTATAGACACATAATATTTATCATTCTTTTTTGACACAGTTATTCCTTTTATTTTCCCAGAAAACCTCAATTCCTCAAGCATTTTAACCTTTCCTAATTTAGGAATCTTAATGTAACGTTTATCAGTAATAGTTACTACATTCCCTCCGATGTAGAAGCTGTCTTTCGAACTTGACTTTTTCTTATACTGCGGGTAAGAACTTTTCTTGCTTTTTAAATCTCTGAAATATTTCTTTACTGCAAGGTCTAAATTAATGAAAGGTTGCTGGACTACATATTTACTTACATCATAAACAAAGGGAAATTGATCTTTTTTTAAAGCATTGAACTCTTTTTTTATTTCTAAAACATTCTTTTTTAAGCCCTTATCATAATTTTCCTTCCATTTGCTCAACCCCCAATTATATGCAAATCTAGCGCAACCAAACGCTTTTCTAAAATACGTGATGGCTTTATTGTTAGGAGCCAATTGAATTTTGTGTGCAATTGTAATAGTCTCTTTTATTTGACTCGTCATTTAATACTCTTTCTAAATTAATAATTTACCAGATCAAAGCGTTATTCTAAAGATTCAATCTCAGGCTTTTTTAAAAGTAAATTCATCATATAAACAAAAATCAAAATTCTATTTATAATATCAAAAAGACTCCATCTTTTGATTATTATTCAGCAGTTTAAAACTTACTTATGTTTTTAACCATTTTAAAAATAATAGTCTCTAACATAATCAGATTCAACCCCATTTCGATTCCTTTTGAGGATAATCAAATAAGAATTCGTATGTTGTCCCATAAAATGTACATTTTTTATTGCTTGTCATCTTATCTGAATTATTATTAATAATTTAACAAGCTATCCAAAATTATTATTAAAGCGTTTATGAAAAAAGACCTAAGGGCTGTGAATTAAACACAAATCTTAGGTCTTATTGGCGGAGAGTCGGGGATTCGAACCCCAGTTAGCTTACACTAAAACGGTTTTCAAGACCGCCGCGATCGACCGCTCTGCCAACTCTCCATATCTTCAAGCAAATGTATTTTATCACAAGCACATAATTTCGGCAAACAAGAAATATACAAAATAATGTTAGGCAAAATAAAAAAGCACGAGATTTTACTCGTGCTAAGTTACTTTTAGTTTGGGAAATTACATCTTGGTGGTCTTGTCTTCTCCAATACCCATCATACCATCAACGATGTATTCCTTTCCATTAACATCTACAACTTTCCCAGATATTTTACCGAATGGCAGGTAATATTTCATCATTATTATTCCTGCATTTGCGACAATTTTGAAAGTATCTTCGATTACAAATTTGACATCAACTTTCCCAAGTTCATCCTTGACATACCAGATACTGGGATCTTTTTCATCATGTATAAATATTACTGGCGGTAACGGAGAAGAATCTTTATCTAACCAAATTAGGTTCTCATTGAAATCATCCTGATTAATTGACTGATTTCGAGTCAAATTGAAACCAAAAGTTTTGAGTTCCCCGTTTTCTTCGATTTTTCCCATAGTTGTAAGCCAGTCATAGTGTGCATAGTGTGGGTAATATCCCTTATGATCATCGATTATAGCCATTGATTTCTCGTTAGCTTCATACTTTTTCCCATTAATAGAAACATAACCCTTTACTGAGAATATATTTTTCTGAGAATATAACGGAAGATTGTCACCAAACGGAATAGATACTACTGAGGGATCAGATAGATTGGTTAGTTCAACTTCTAAGTCAATCTCTCCACTCTTTCCTTTTGAATTAGCTTTGCAAAATGCCTTACCTTCCTTGAATTTATTAGATAAGCAGTACTCAGTTTTACCCAAATACATTTCAGTATCAGAGTCGATCAAATTTTTCGCAACTTTTGCCGAACTTCTTAAACCAATTTTTATCCACTTATGTGTTACTTTTCCTAAGGCCTTATCAAAGAAAACCATAATGGTAAAACCAATTGGACCTGTTGCATAAACCGCAGTAAGCAATGTAAAGTCTTCGAAAGATAACTCCAAAGCCTCCCACTCTGTATATTTTCCAAGATTTTTCTTTGGTGGTTTATTGTTCAAATCAAGCAGATTCAATACAGGAATCTCCGAATCAAATGTGCCAAAAACTGCCTGTCCATCCACCACCAATTTCTCGGGTGGAGCTACAGGTATTCTTTTTTTACTGATGTAATCAGGGTATGTCATTTTCGCCATTTCTCTTTCCTCCTACTTAAAGTACAATGATTATACTATACTAGCAGTTTCTTTACAATACAAGGACGGAGAAATATCCGGTAATTGTTGTAGGGTTGTAAACCCGTCTTTAGAAGTTAACACCAGTTTGTTTAGAGCGATTTTTCTAAATTTTCAATTATAAAGCCCTAACCTAGG
>MWEH01000096.1 GCA_002070965.1 Firmicutes bacterium ADurb.Bin080
CCATATTTTTAAAATCCTTATTTATAGTTTAACCTATGTATTGATACTTATCAAACAGCTCGTGGGTTTTAGTGTGCTTTTAATTCACATATGTATTTTATCGTTGGCAATTCATCCCACGACTAAAGTCACAGGTGTTCTTGCTATATTGAATAAATCTGATATATAAGGGATAAAGCTTACCCTAGCGCTACATCTAAAACCATCATTACTGCAAAACCTAATAGTATTGCCCATGTCCCAAGATGTGAGTTTTCCGAAAGCTTTGCATCGGGTATTAGATCTTCAACAACCACGAAAATCATAGCTCCGGCAGACATTGAGAGCAACCATGGTTGCAAAACCCCTACATATGCTGCGAGAAAATATCCAATTACTGCAAAGAGTGGTTCCACCGCCCCGCTAAGCACTCCATATCCGAAAGCCTTGGCTTTACTTCCTGTAACCGAACTTAAGGGAAGAGTTACTGCAGTACCTTCGGGAAGATTTTGTATTCCCATCCCTATTGCTAACCCTAGAGCCGCAACAATAGAGGCTGTTCTTGCGATTGGATCCTGTATAGCGGAAGCTGCTCCAAAAGCAAATCCAACGGCCAATCCTTCGGGGATATTGTGAATTGTTACAGCGAGGAACATTTTTGTTGCTTTCTTATACGAAGTATGTGGCCCTTCCTCTTCATTTGTTCCTTTGTGGAAATGGGGGACGACTTTATCCATTAGAACCATGAATAGTCCCCCTAAAACTATTCCTGATGCAGCAGGGACCCAGCTAAGAATCCCGTAGCTACCCGATTCAACCGCACTATCTATTGCAGGGATAAGTAAAGACCACACCGCTGCAGCTGACATTATGCCTGCAGCAAAACCCAGAAAAATCGTATTTAGCTTTGATGATATATCTTTTTTAAAGAAAAAGACAAAAGCTGAACCCAAAGAAGTCATAAAGAAAATAAAGATAATTCCAAGTACAGTCATTAGCGTATCTGACATATGAAAACCCTTCCATTTATACAAAACATTTTTATTTATAAAGCGTTGGCATAACCAAATTAACTAAGCATGTATTACAGAATAAACCAACTCTGGATTATCGGATATTATAACATCAGCCCCAGCGTTAACTAGCTTCTCTATATCAACTTGTTCATTAATTGTCCAATATTGAACTGAAATACCAAAACTGTGAGCATAATCAATAAACGCTTTTGTTCCGAGATCAAATGTTGCTAGACCCTTCGGAATTTGAAGAACATCAAATTTATATTCTTTCTTAATCCGATATAAGAATGAGTAGTAAAAATCAAGCACCTCAACAATACTAGCAGATCTTTTCAGCATAGGATATTTCTCGTCAAAATACTTTGTGACATTCCCTTGAAAAGTGCCTACTATTGTGTTTTCAACAATACCATATTCCACCATTTTAGAGTACAGAATATCCGTTGCTCTTTCTCCGTTTTTTCCTCCATCCTTAATTTCAATGATGTAGTTCAGGTTATCTCCTCGCAATGAAGTAAGGTATGTAAGTATTTCATCAAGTGAGAGTATTTTTACATTTTCCGGTATTTCCGTGCCCCTAAGTCCCTTATATGGATACTCTCCTGAGAGATTTTGGAAGTTTTCGCCAAAGTTCAACTCTTTGAGCTCAGCTAAAGTCTTGTCCTTTACTTGTACATTGCTCTTGCCATAATGCTCTCTAGAATTTGACGTTCTATCTACAGTCGAATCGTGGAGTAATACTAATTGATCATCCTTGGTGATATGCAAATCAAACTCTACAATGTCCACAGCATAATCTTCGGGAGCCATGCACAATTCGAATGCTTTCATTGTCTCTTCCGGGGCAAGATCACCCCCTGCTCTGTGAGCGGAAATTAAGGGGATTTGACCAATTCTTACATACTGGTTATCGCCATAATACTCGGTAACCTCGTTAACTCTTGCTATCGAACCTGTTAGTGGCATGATTACAAAGTTTAATAAAATCAGAGAGACTACAATACCTAAAGTCCAAAATCCATAGAATCTGAACTTTCTCTTCCTAGCCCTCTCCGCAGAGGAATAAACCAACTTATCTTTTTTCATATTAGCACCTATCTTTTTTATATTAACATAACTATAGATTTTTTAGAAACACCAAGACGTTATTCTTTGCGTCTTTTTTATTTTTCACATAGTTATTGTGAAGAACTATGTTTTAGTCTAATATAGTCATATGAATGAAAATGAAAAAACAACGGAAACAAACAAACCCACTAAAGCAAAATTTAAGCAGATTTTGGGCTTTTTTCTTTTAACCCTTCCCGCGGGCGGAATGCAATTTTTGGCAATATATATCTTCGAGACCCTGCTTGGGTTGGAGTATTACCAAGCTTTCGCAATAGGATATGCTTTTGCAACTACCTGGAATTTTACTATTAACCGCAAAAAAACCTTCGGGGAATCGGTGGATTACAAAAAAGCTGCTCCAAGAATAATCCTTTTTTACCTTGTTTTTGTTCTCTTTGCTGTTGGTTTTACTTTTTTGTGGGGTAACTATATTCCATGGGGAAACTTCCGTTCTTTAAGCAGTTATCTTGGAACTTTTATTGTAATGATTGCAAACTTCACTTTGACTTTCCTCATTTGCGGTAAAATTACTAAAAAGTTTAAAAAAGTCTCCAATCCTGCACCTAAGGAATAATTTTTCACCTTATTTTTTTGTCCAATTTGTTGGAAGAAATCAATATGTCTCTTAATTTTAAACTACCCTCTTTTTTTTGTGTAATAAGATATGTTTTTTGAAGAAATTCTAGTGAAATATTTTATATATATTCTCTTTTTTGCCTCAATATATTTGTTAGTTTTTCCATTTTTTGCTAAAATATATATATATATATTTTACGGAGAGAAGATGAATAAGAATATTCTCAAAAAGTCTATTAGTATTTCCCCGTATTCGCTCTGCACCTTTGCAGGTTCTTTTAAACTAAAACCCTAATTTTTTATACATACGCCGCCAATACATGGGGGCGTATATTATTTATTTCGGAAGAGTAATATCTCCCGATGTTTTTGATTTTTATATATTTATATTTTGGAGGGAAAAATGAACAAAATCGTAAGAAATGAACAGATTTATGAAGGAAAAGCAAAAAAGGTCTTTTTAACTAATGACCCTGATTTAGTTATTGTGTCATACAAAGATGATGCCACCGCTTTTAACGGGCTAAAAAAAGGTCAGATCATGGGAAAAGGAGTAGTTAACAACAAGGTTTCTAACTTTCTTTTTCAACTATTGGAGAAAAAAGGGATAGTAACACATTATGTACAAGAGATTAGCGACAGAGACACCATAGTTAAGAAGGTGGAGATAATAAAAATAGAAGTTATTGTAAGAAATGTCGCGGCAGGATCCCTTGCAAAAAGACTCGGACTAGAAGAAGGAGTACCCATGAAACAACCTGTACTTGAATTTAGCTACAAAGATGATGCTCTTGGAGACCCTATGATAAACGACTATCATATTTTTGCGATAGATCTTGCTTCCAAAGAAGAGCTCGACAAGATTAAACAGATGAGTTTGAAAATCAACGAAATTTTGAAGGAATATTTTTTAGCAAAGAATATTGATCTTATTGATTTTAAATTGGAATTTGGAAGATATAAAGGAGAAGTAATCTTAGCAGACGAAATTTCTCCCGATACCTGCAGATTCTGGGACAGCACAACAAAAACAAAACTGGATAAAGATCGTTTTAGAAGGGACCTTGGTGGAGTCGAAGAAGCATATCAGGAAATATATCATAGAGTTATTGGCTAATTTTTTCAGTAGGACGCTGAGATTGCATTATCAAAACTTAGTTTTCTTAATTGATTTTAACGACAAATAGCATTTTTACTTTGCTTTTGTTCTGCGTTCAACAAAGGATTAAAAAATGGAGAATAAATACATAATAATTCCAGAAAGAGACCTAGGAGTACACGAAGAATGTGGGATAATTGGAATTTATTCCAAAGAAGAGAAATCTCTTGCAAGAGACACCTATCTTGGTCTTTTTGCTCTTCAACACAGAGGGCAGGAAAGTGCGGGGATAGCCCTATCTATGCCGGGGAGACGCATATCATATTATAAAAACATGGGGCTTGTTCACGAGGTGTTTACCGAAGAAAACCTTCAACTACTACCCGATTCAAAGATTGCTATTGGTCACACCAGATATTCAACCACAGGTTCTAGTAACGCAATTAATGCTCAGCCTGTGGTATTTTTCGGGAAACATGGAAGAAGCGCACTTGCTCATAATGGAAATATCGTTAATACGGGGGAGATTAAAGAAACGCTTTTAAAAAAGGGGCATATGTTCCAATCTTCAACAGACAGCGAAGTAATAGCCACATTAATCAATTATTTATCTGATATCAGTATGGAAGAGGGAATTATCCAGGCATGCAAAATGCTTAACGGGGCCTTTTCCCTTGTTATCATTGCAGAAGATAAGCTTATAGCAATAAGAGACAAGCATGGGATTCGGCCACTTATTCTAGGTAAACGCGGAGAGGACATTGTAATTGCAAGTGAGTCCTGTGCTTTAGACAGTATCGATGCAACCCCTATAAGAGATTTAGAACCCGGTGAGATACTTTCAATTGGTGCAGATGGAATGAAAAGTATTTTATATGAGAAGGAGCAAAAGAAACTGTGCGTTTTTGAATACGTATATCTGGCAAGATCCGACTCTGTTATGGATGGTACAAGTGTGTATGAAAGCAGATTGAATTGCGGGAAGAAACTGGCTGAGTTATATAAAATCGATGCAGATATTGTTGCGGGAGTCCCAGACAGCGCTATTGTTTCTGCAAGAGGGTATTCAATGGTTTCAGGAATTCCACAAATAGATGCCCTTTCAAAAAACAGATATGTTGGGAGAACCTTTATCCAACCCGATCAACTGCAAAGAGAAAATAGCGTTAAGATAAAATTAAATGCTTTCAAAAGAAATATTGACGGTAAAAGATTAATTCTAATTGATGACAGTATAGTTAGAGGGACTACTTCAAAAAAAATCATCTCCCTCTTAAGAGCTTCTGGGGCGAAAGAAGTACATATGCTTTTAGCTAGCCCAATGGTAAAATTCCCCTGCTATCTTGGGGTGGATATGGATACAAAAGAACAACTAATAGCAGGGTACAAAACAAAAGATGAAATATGCAAAACCATTGGTGCAGACAGTCTAAACTACTTTCCCCTTGAAGAACTAGTTAAATCAGCTGGAGGAGGTCCTTTCTGTACCGGATGTTTTGATGGTAATTATGGCGTTCCTATAAATACACGAGCTGGAAAATTTGAGTTAGAATAGAGATTGCTTTCTTATTCCCACTCAATCGTCGCGGGAGGTTTTGAGGTAATATCGTATACAACCCTGTTAACGCCAGAAACTTCATTTGTAATTCTGTTTGAAACTTTTGTCAGAACCTTAAAAGGTATTCTTGTATACTCACAAGTCATAAAATCGGAGGTTTTTACGGCCCTTAAGGCTACGGTATACTCGTAAGAACGGGAATCCCCTTTTACTCCTACCGATTGATTCCCGGTTAATACGGCAAAATACTGGTCTGATCTGATTTTAGCTTTTTGAAGTTCTTCTCTAAAAATATAATCTGCCTCTTTGAGAAGACTGAGCTTTTCCTTTGTGGGCTCCCCTATTATTCTGATTGCAAGCCCCGGGCCTGGAAAGGGTTGTCTGTTTACAATTCTTTTTTCTACTCCAAGAATACGTCCTATTTTTCTTACCTCATCCTTAAAAAGACCCCTTAATGGTTCCACTATTCCAATAAACTTAATATCTTCCGGAAGTCCACCAACATTATGATGACTCTTTATCAAAGCAGCTTTTCCTGTCCCCGATTCAACAACATCAGGGTAGATGGTCCCTTGAGCAAGGTATTCAATATTACCCAGCTTTTTTGCTTCCTCAGCAAAGACTTCTATGAACATCTTTCCTATTATCTTCCTCTTTGCTTCAGGATCACTCACTCCTTTTAAAGCCTCTCCAAATCTTTCTACAGCATCAACCCCCACGAAATTTATGGGTTGAGAGGAAAAGTATGCCTTTATTTCCTCGGGTTCATTCTTTCTCATAAAACCATGGTCGACAAACACGCAATATAATCTGTTAGGAATAGCTTTTGCAATCAGAACAGCTGCTACTGAAGAATCTACACCCCCTGATAATGCAAGAAGAACCTTACCGTCTTTCACTCTCTCCCTTATCTTTGCAATTTCATTGTTGATATATCCTTTCATGGTGTAATCGCCCGAAGCTTTACATATTTCGTACAGAAATCTCCTTAGAATCAGTTTCCCATTCTTTGTATCCTTTACTTCGGGATGAAATTGTATGGCATAGATTTTTCTTTCCCTATCCTCTAAAGCAGCTATTGGGCAATTCTCTGAATAAGCAATCCTTACAAATCCTTTTGGTATTTGTTTAACTTGATCGCCATGGCTCATTAGTACTTCCTGAGCTTTTTCCATATCACTGAAAAGGGGAGAACTGTTGTCTACCAGAACTAAAGTCCTTCCATACTCCCTTTTTTCCGCGCGCAATACTTCTGTTCCCTCTTTTTTTGCAATAAGTTGCATACCATAGCAAATGGCTAGAATAGGGATATTCAACTTTAGCAGGTCCTTTTGAATATCTGGGGCATTATTATCATAGACGCTATGAGGCCCGCCCGATAAAATTAGTCCAATAGGATTTATTTTCTTAATCTCAGATACGGTAATACTGGAAGGAACAACAAGAGAAAACACATTACTTTCCCTAACCCTTCTAGCGATAAGTTGGGCGTATTGTCCGCCAAAATCAAGTATCAAAACTGTTTGATTCATATTTTTCTCCCTAATCTTACTTTTTCTTTTCTAGAGAAGCATACTACGCTATTTTTTTATTCCCCCTTAGGCTGATAATTAAACGGTCCTTTTCTTTTATGCTCACTTCTTTGATGAGCCTTAGAAATAAGTTCCGTCAGCTCCTCTCCAACAGATTCTCCTTTGATATATCTGTCCAGATCGCTGTATTTAATTCCCATCTCCCCTTCATCGGTCTGACCATCGAACAGGGCAGCAGAAGGAGCTTTACTGATTATTATTTCCGGAGCACCAAGATATCTTAAAAGTTCATAAATCTCAGTTACTGTAAGATCTGAAATTGGATTTAAATCATAAGCTCCGTCTCCCCATTTCGTGAAATATCCCATGTACCCTTCGCTTTTATTTCCGGTCCCAACAACAAGTCGGTTTTCCGAAAGAGCTATCGAATACAATACTGTCATTCTGAGTCGAGGATTAATGTTTGCTTTTGCTCCTGGGGTTAAAGTTGACGTCTCTTCAACTGCACTGACAAGGGCCTGCTTAATTCCTTTCAAATCCACAATTCTAGTTTGAATTGAAAACTTTTCAGCAACCTTTATTGCATCTTCTTTGTCCTCCGCATAATTTCTTCTTGTTTCGCAGGGCATAATAATCCCCAGCGTATTTTTGCACGCCTTTTTGCATAGGATACCAACTAGCGCACTATCTTTTCCTCCGCTGTTTCCAAAAACCAACCCATCAGCTTTGGACTCAACCAAAATCTTTTCAATAAATGCTACTCTTTCTTCTATTTCTTTTTCTATATTAAGCATTTTCTCTCCTTGACTTCCTTCCGAATTTATTTACCTATATTATTCTTTAAGCAAGCTTCAATAAAACCTGCAAATATGGGATGTGGGCGATTTGGTCTGCTTTTAAATTCCGGATGAAACTGAACTCCAATGAAAAAGGGATGCTTAGAAATTTCTATTGTTTCAACGATCCTATCATCAGGAGAGGTCCCACTAATTGTCAGTCCCTGGTCCATAAGTTTTTCCCTGTACTCATTATTAAACTCATATCTATGCCTATGTCGTTCCCCAATCAATTCCTCTTTGTATTGTCTGCTCATAATTGTCCCCGCTTTAATTTTACAAGGATAGCTTCCAAGTCTCATGGTCCCACCCTTTGGGACAAAACCCCTCTGATCAGGGAGAAAATCAATTACTGGATATGCTGTTTTGCTATCAAATTCCGTGGAGTTTGCCCCTGCCATTTTACATACATTTCGTGCAAACTCTATAACAGCAATCTGCATTCCGAGGCAAATACCGAAATACGGTACGTTGTTTTCTCTAGCATATCCTGCCGCAAGAATCTTGCCCTCTATTCCTCTTTCTCCAAAACCTCCTGGAACAAGAATTCCCTTGCAATCCTTTAATGTTTCTTCGCAGTTTTCAGTAGTCAGCTGTTCGCAGTCCACCCATTCAATATCAATAGTTGCCCCATGCAAATATCCTGCATGGGATAAAGATTCAATTATCGATAAATACGCATCATGCAGTTTCACATATTTTCCAACAATCGCAATCTTAATCTTTCTATTTCTCTTTCTTATTTTTTCGATCATATTCTCCCAATCGGTCAAATCGGGTTTTCCACCTTCTAAATTCAGTTCTCTGCAAACCACCTCATCCAGGCCCTTTTTGTGCAGAGCAAGTACAGCAGAATATAAACAATCTACTGTAATATTCTCAACCACACAATCCTTTTTCACGTTGCAAAACATGCTGATTTTCTCAATAATATCCTCTCCTATTGGACTGTCCGACCGGGTGACGATTATATTCGGCGTAATACCCATAGACTGCAATTCCTTGACTGAATGCTGGGTAGGCTTTGATTTATATTCGTTTGAGCCGGCAATATATGGGACCAATGTTAAATGGATAAAAAGACAATTTCCTCTTCCAACTTCCAAAGATATTTGTCTGATAGCTTCTAAAAAAGGCTGGATCTCAATGTCTCCTGTTGTCCCCCCTATTTCGGTAAGTAGTACATCTGCCCCCGAATGTTCGGCTCCCCGGTAAATAAATTCCTTTATTTCATTAGTTATGTGCGGGATTATTTGAACTGTTTTTCCAAGATATACTCCTTCCCTTTCTTTATTTAGTACATTCCAGAAAACTCTTCCTGAGGTTAGGTTAGAATACTTCGATAAATTCTCATCTATAAATCTTTCATAATGCCCAAGGTCAAGGTCAGTTTCCGCCCCATCCTCGGTTACAAAGACTTCTCCGTGCTGAAAAGGGCTCATAGTCCCGGGGTCTACGTTCATGTATGGGTCAAGCTTTTGTGAGGCAACCTTTATTCCTCTCGTCTTTAGTAGTCTACCAAGCGATGCTGCGGTTATACCCTTTCCCAGACCACTTACAACCCCTCCGGTAATAAAAACAAACTTTGTCATTTCTTCCTCCCCTGGGCTATGCTTTCAACCATACTATTCTTGTCAGTCCTTTGCCTGAACAATAAAAATTATTCCCTTTGTATCTACTGCTTTTCCTTGTGTTTCCCTAATTCTATCTGACTATTTTTATACTTCCACTATTCCCTGATAGACTATGACAGGAGAACAAGCCATCTCTACGCCTGATTCGTCATATCTTACGACTTGTTTCCCTCCAGGCATTGTAACAGTAATGTTTTCTGCCTTATTGCAATAACCGTTCAAAACAGCTGCCACTGCTGCAGCGCACCCCCCAGTTCCACTAGACAGAGTTTCTCCATTTCCCCTTTCCCATATCCTTACTCTCAAAGTCTTCTCATCCTCTACCTGTACAAATGAAACATTTACCCTTTCGCGAAAAATGGGGTTCCCTTCTATTTTCCCGCCAATCTCCTTTACATTCAGACTGTCTATATCCTCCGAAAAAATTACACAATGGGGATTTCCAAGTGATAGACAGGTAATTTCGTATACTTCTCCAGAAAACTCTATACTTTTATTTATTACAGTTTTCCCTTTCAAATTTACTGGAATCTCGCTAGGAGAGAGGATAGGGTTTCCCATAGATATTTTCACGGAAGAGGCCAGAGAGTTCTTTGTAGACACAAACACCTCTTTGATTCCAACCATTGTCTCAATTCTCATTCTATCCTTTTTAATCTTTTTGAAATCAAATAGATACTTGGCTACACATGCAAGAGCATTTCCTCCTAGTTTTCCTTCACTTCCATCTAAATTGAAAAGCCTCATCTTCGTGTCTGCGACTTCTGATTTAGTAATGACAACAACTCCATCTCCTCCAATTCCATAATTTCTATCTGCAAGACAGGCGGACAAGCTCTCGGGAGAATTGATTTCTATTTCTTCACAATCCAGATATATATAGTCGTTACCATTTGCCTGCATCTTGGTGAAGGGGAGTCTCATCTTTGTTTTTCTAAGGCTGTTTATATCCACTAACTCAGTACTTATATCGCTATATTTTGAGAGCAAAATGTCGGCTAATGCATTTGCTGTATCTGTAGAAGTTAAACAGGGAATTCCCATCTGAACAGCCTTTCTTCTAATTTTCACACTATCTCTTGCCGGGTCCTTTCCCCTCTTCGAGGAGGATATGATGTATTGGATAAGACCGCTTTCAAAAAGAGTTAATATATTATCGGTATTTTCATGAATTTTATTGACTGATCTTACTTTTAACCCTGATTTTCTTAAAAATGTCGCTGTACCTGAAGTCGCATACAATTTAAAGCCCATTTTTTCAAACTTAACTGCTATTTCAGTAATACAAGGCTTATCGCTATCCTTCACGGAGAAAAAAATCCCTCCCTTCCTGACAAGCTTACAACCACTTGCAACCAGACCCTTGAACAGGGCTTCCTGGAGATTCTTGCCCATTCCCAAAACCTCTCCTGTTGACTTCATCTCCGGACCAAGTTGGGTATCAACATCAGTCAACTTTTCAAAAGAAAAAATAGGGACCTTTACGGATATATATGGGGAGGGTTTATATATTCCTACCCCGTATCCTAAATCCTTTAGTTTTGCTCCTAAACTTACTTTTGAAGCTATATCGCACATAGGAAGTTCGGCTACTTTGCTTATGTATGGAACTGTTCTTGAAGCTCTTGGATTAACTTCTATTACAAATATCTCGCTATCCTTTACAATATATTGAATATTGATTAAGCCTAAAGCACCAATTCCAAGGCTTAATTTTTTTGTTATTTCAGATATTTCCTCTACTTTTTTGTCATCTAAATGAATTGCCGGGTAAATCGCTATGCTGTCTCCGGAGTGAATTCCAGTCCTCTCGATATGTTCCATTATTCCAGGAATTAGAATATCCTCTCCATCGCAAATTGCGTCAACTTCTATCTCCAATCCACTGATATATTTATCAACTAATATTCCTCCGATGTTTGGATTGGACAATATAATATCCATATATTCCTCTACATCTGAGTCTTCAAAAGCGATGACCATGTTTTGACCACCTATAACATATGAGGGACGTATTAATACGGGATACCCCAGAGAATTAGATACTTTTAGGGCTTCCTCTAAGCTGAAAACAGCAAAACCTTTTGGTCTCTTAACCGATAAACTTTCCAAAAGAGCATCAAATCTTCCCCTGTCCTCGGCAAGATCAATCCCATCGTATGATGTTCCGATTATTCTTATCCCATTATCATGCAAAGTTTTAGCAAGTTTAATTGCAGTCTGGCCCCCAAAGGCAACGACCACTCCTAATGGTTTTTCAATTTCAATAATATTTAGAACATCTTCTTTAGTTAATGGCTCAAAGTATAATCTATCTGAGGTATCAAAATCGGTCGAGACTGTCTCGGGGTTATTATTTATAATTACAACTTCATATCCCATTTCGGAAAGAGCCCAGGCGCAATGAACACAAGCATAGTCAAATTCAATCCCCTGTCCAATCCTAATAGGCCCAGAGCCTAAAACCACAACAGTTTTCTTGTTTGTCTTTCCAATGTGCTGAAGGGCTTCATTCTCAGCTCCAGCTTCTTCTAGATTATAGGTCGAATAGAAATATGGAGTCTCTGCTTTGAATTCCCCAGCACAAGTATCTACCATCCTATAAGAAGGCTTTAATATCATAGGAAGGGTGTTAGCAGACAATTTTTGCAAATACTCATCCGTAAACCCAAGTTTTTTACCTAAAACATATTCTTGAGAAGAAAGGGCTTTCCCCGATATTTGTTTTTCATAGTTGGAAATTTTTTCAATTTTCCTTAAGAACCACTTATCAATTTTGGTAATTTCTGCAATCCTCTCAACCGAAACCCCTTTTTTTATCCCTGCAAATATCGCAAATAGTCTTTCATCCGTACATTTCTCAATCTCTTTGAGCAGTTCTTCACAGGGTAAATTCTGATATTTTTTTAAGTTGAGCGAATTCGTGGATATTTCTGCTCCCCTCACTGCTTTCATCAAAGCACTTTCAAATGAATCAGAAATACTCATCACCTCACCGGTGGCTTTCATTTGTGTACCTAGTTTGCGTTTTGAATATACAAACTTGTCAAAGGGCCATTTTGGCATTTTAACTGCTACATAATCTAAACTTGGCTCAAACGCCGCATATGTATTTCCTGTTATTTGATTTTTTATCTCATCCAGTCTGTATCCTAAGGCAACCTTTGTTGCAACCTTGGCAATAGGATAGCCTGTTGCCTTGGAAGCAAGGGCTGAAGACCTTGAAACCCTTGGATTTACTTCTATAACGGCATAGTCAAAAGAATCTGGATTAAGGGCAAATTGAACATTGCACCCCCCTTCAACTCCAAGCGCATTAATTATACTGACTGCGGCCGATCTTAGCATCTGATATTCTTTGTCAGCAAGAGTAACAGCAGGAGCTATAACTATACTGTCTCCTGTATGAACTCCAACCGGATCAAAGTTTTCCATAGAACAAACCGTAACTGTGTTTCCATCCTTATCCCTAACTACTTCAAACTCAATTTCTTTCCACCCAGAAATACACTTTTCTACCAATATCTGGCCAATCGGGGATAGGGATAACCCATTCTCTGCAATGTCGATAAGCTCTTCTTCTGACTCCGCTATTCCTCCCCCTGACCCGCCTAAGGTATATGCTGGACGAATTATTAGCGGATAACCAATCTCCCTTGCAATCTCAATTGCTTCTTCCAAACTCACTGCGACTCCAGACGGTATACTGGGCTGATTAATTGAAGACATAGTTTCCTTGAATAGTTTTCTGTCTTCCGCTTTAGAAATGGTTTCTGGACCAACACCAAGTAATCTAATCCCTTTTTGCTTAAGATAACCCTCTTTTGCAAGTTGCATAGATATCGTTAAGGCCGTTTGTCCCCCAAGCCCAGAAAGTATACTGTCCGGGCGCTCCTTATCTATTATTCTCTTAATCGTATTAACCGTTAAAGGTTCAATATATATATGATCCGCCATCGAATTGTCAGTCATTATTGTCGCAGGATTTGAATTAACCAGGACTATTTCGATCCCATCTTCCTTCAGAGCTCTGCATGCTTGTGTTCCAGCATAATCAAACTCTGCCGCCTGCCCTATAACTATAGGGCCGGAACCTATAACTAGTACTTTTTTTATCTCTTTGTTTAGCGGCATATTTATTACCTTCTCTCTTTTAGCTTCATCTATTTTTTGGAATCTGAGATCCCATTATTATTCTGAGTTTCAATACTTCTATTTGTCTTTTGACACATGTTCTTGTTCATGACACTCGTTCCGAGGCTTCAAGTTATTTACAAAATCATCGAAAAGAAACTCTGTGTCGTGGGGGCCTCCCGAGGCCTCCGGGTGAAACTGAACAGAAAACCTTGTCACTGAATCATATTCCAGTCCCTCAACCGTTCCATCATTCAGGTTAGAAAAAAGAACGGATGAACCAAGGGGCAATTTCTCATTAGATACTGCATATCCGTGATTCTGACTTGTAATGTAGATTTTTCCATCCTTTTCATTTCTTACCGGCTGGTTTGCTCCTCTGTGCCCATACCTAAGTTTATTAGTGTCCCCTCCAGCGGCTAGTGCCATAAGCTGATGCCCAAGGCAAATACCAAACAGCGGTATATCTGAATTCATTAGCTTCTTAATATTCCCGATAGCAGTTGTATTATCCTTTGGATCTCCAGGTCCGTTCGATAAAACGACTCCCTCGAACCCCTCCTCCAGTATCTCATTAGCAGAAAAATCATAAGGGAAAACTGTAACTGAACAATCTCGTTTTGTAAGGTTATCTAGTATACTTTTTTTATATCCGAAATCAATCAAAGCAATATGATGGTTACGCCTATAATATTTCACATTTTTCTTTAAAGAGACGGCTTTAACAGGCTCATTAATTGAATATTCTTTTACTTTCTGAAGATCAATAGAAGCTGGATCACTTGTAATAATTCCGTTTATTACACCATATTCTCGGAGCCTTTTTACTAGAGATCTGGTGTCTATACCACATATTGCTGGAATATTATATTTTTTTAGGAAATCTGATAAACCACCCTCTGATCTAAAATTGGATGGCTCTTCGCATATTTCTTTTACCACATATCCGGACACATGTACTTTGCCACTTTCCAGGTCAGTTCCTATTACGCCATAGTTTCCTATCAGCGGAAAACTCTGGACTAATATCTGGCCAGTATAACTAGGGTCGGATAGAGATTCAAGATATCCGGTCATAGAAGTGTTAAACACAACTTCGCCTATAACCTCTCCTTCCGCCCCACAGGAAAAACCTTTGTAAATTTTTCCATCCGCAAGCACCAAGTACAATTCTTTCATTTCTGATTCATCCTTCTTGTTATTCTATTTCTACTATTGGTTTCTAGTCTTTCATTACTGGTTCAACTTTTATTGATTCTATTTCTACTATTGCTTTTTAGTCTTTCATTACTGATTCAACTTTTAGTGATTCTATTTATACTATTGCTTTATATTTTTTTCCAATAAAAAAAGGACGCTCAACCGACCGATATACCGGTCGCTGAACGCCCTTGTTCTAGATAATTTTATATCAATATATATATCTTTGTCAATGATAGTTGATTTACCAATAGTAAGAATTTTATGTAAAAACAAAAAAACTATTTTTGGAAAACATAGTGAAAAAATCCATATTTTTTTTATTTATAATTATTATTCTTTGTCATATAATTGACCGCATTTTTTCTAAATGTTAATATAAATATATAGAAAGCAAAGGCGCTTCGGATATTTTCCGTGCGCCTTTTTTATTTACTGTATCGCGTCCGTACATGCTGTAAAATTGACAGAAATGTCACCTGAGAATATAATAAACGGGTAGTATTTTTCAATTTGTACAGGGGGTAATGATGTCAAATATTTATGAAAATCCTTTTTCTTCCAGATATGCAAGTCCTGAGATGATGGATATTTTTTCTGAACAACATAGGATCGGGCTATGGCGTAGATTATGGCTTGCCCTTGCCCAATCAGAAAAGGAATTAGGTCTAGAAATATCTGATACTCAAATTAATGAAATGCAGGCTAACTTAGAAAACATTGATTTAGAACGTGCAAAAAAATATGAGGATGAACTAAGACATGATGTAATGGCTCATATTCATGCTTTTGGGGATTGTTGCCCTACGGCCCGTCCGATTATTCATCTTGGAGCAACCAGCTGTTTTGTTACGGATAATTCTGAACTAATTCAAATGCATGAAGCCCTAACTATTATTATCGAAAAAATTAAAATAGTTATAAAAAACTTATGTATTTTTGCTAAGGAGTATAAAAACTTACCCTGTCTCGGACTTACCCACGGGCAGGCGGCACAGTTAACTACTGTTGGAAAAAGAGCAACCTTATATATTCAAGACCTAACTCTTGACCTGGAAAATTTACTGTCTTTAAACGAGAAATTTAAACTACGTGGAGCAAAAGGTACAACCGGAACCCAAGCAAGTTTTCTCTCCTTATTTGATGGAGATTTGAAAAAGGTTAAAGAATTGGATTCTCTTGTCGCAAAAAAAATGGGTTTTGAAAAAGTATTTCCAATCACTTCTCAAACTTATACTCGGAAATTTGATTATTTTGTACTTTCGGCGCTTTCTGGGATTGCGCAAAGTGCCTCCAAGTTCGCAACTGACATGCGGCTTATGCAATCAAGAAAAGAATGGGAGGAACCATTTGGGAAAAATCAAGTAGGAAGCTCTGCTATGGCTTACAAAAGAAACCCCATGATGTCTGAAAGAATATGTGCGATTTCAAGGTATCTTATTTCCCTCCCGGTAAACTCTGCAATAACTGCTTCTTCACAGTGGTTTGAAAGAACTCTTGATGATTCCGCCAACAGAAGAATTGTTAATTCTCAAGCATTTTTAGCTGCAGATTCCATTCTCAAAATTATGGAAAAAATCACTGCCGGAATCGTTGTTTATCCTAAAATAATAGCTAATTATGTCAATGAAGAGCTCCCTTTTATAGCAAGCGAGAACCTACTCATGGCTGCTGTCAAGAATGGTGCTGATAGACAAACCGCTCACGAAATCATCAGAAAACACTCAATGGATGCAGCTCTTAATGTTAAAGAGAATGGAGGGTCAAACGATTTTCTGGAAAGAATAACCAGTGACAAATACTTTAGTAAGTACATAAAAGAATATACTGAAATCTTAGACCCATCGAAATATATTGGTTGTTCCCCTTCTCAAACAGAAGAGTACGTAGACTACGTGGAGACCCGTTTTCTTAATTGAATTACGAATAATTGAAGACCTTGGACTGGCTAAAGTCTTCCTTTTATTTGTTTAATAGTATTAATGCTAGAAAAATTTGCCCTGGACGGTATTTACAATTAAATATTAGGCGATAATTATATCAAATATAAGGAGAGTAAGATGAGAACTGCTGTAGTTGGAATTAACTGGGGGGATGAAGGGAAAGGCCGAATGGTCGATCTACTAGCCGAGTCATATGATATCGTTGTCAGATATCAAGGGGGAAACAATGCTGGGCATACTGTGGTCAATGAGAAAGGGAAATTTATCCTTAACTTGTTGCCCTCAGGAATTTTAAGGGATAGTACGATAAATATAATGGGTCCCGGGATGGTTATCGATTTGAAGCACCTTACGGAAGAAATCGAAAGGCTGAAAGAAAAAGGAGTCTCGATAACCCCAGATAATCTTAAAATAAGTGACCGTGCTACTATTTGCTTACCATATCATGTAATGCAAGATTGCCTCGAAGAAGACCGACTGAAGGGTAAAAAGTTTGGTTCCACAAGAAGAGGTATTGGCCCAGTCTACGGGGACAAATACATGAAGAAAACCTTGAAAATGGGGGATCTTTTGTATGATGATCAGTTAAAGACAAAAGTATCTGACCTCGTTGAGTGGAAAAACCTTCTTTTTTCTGCTTACGGGGAGAAGATTGAACTGTCTTCCATCCTGGAGTGGTTAAAAAAATACTCAATGATACTATCTCCATTTGTGACAAATACAGGGGATATTCTCAGAAAAGCAGAAAAGGAAGGAAAGTCCATCCTTTTTGAGGCTCAACTTGGAGCGCTGAGAGATGTTGACTACGGAATTCTTCCTTATACAACTTCTTCCACTACCCTTGCTTCTTACGCTGGAATAGGCTCTGGAGTTCCCGAATTAACCCCTATTTCAGTTATTGGAATAGTTAAAGCATATTCGTCCTGCGTTGGAGAAGGCCCTTTTGTTTCTGAAATGTTTGGAGAAGATGGAAATCTACTTAGAGAGGCCGGAGGAGAATATGGGGCAGCAACAGGACGGCCAAGAAGGGTTGGGGCTATCGATATTCCAGCAACAAAGTATGGTATTCTTGTTCAGGGCGCAACTGAAATTGCGATAACCAAACTCGATATCCTCTCCTGCTTTAAGCAAATACCCGTCTGCACGCAATATGAACTAGAAGGCAAACTTATCTCTGATTTCCCCTATCCTTCCCTTCTCAACAAATGTCAGCCTCATATTGAATACTTGGAGGGATGGTCTCAAGATATTTCGGATATTAGAAAGTTTTCTGATCTCCCTGAGGCTGCTCAGTCTTACCTTTTATTCCTCGAAAAAGAGCTTGGATGTAAGATCAATTATGTTTCAGTCGGGAAGGAAAGAGACCAATATTTGAAAATGAGATAAGCTTATTGCTCGATTCAGATAAAAACGACGCATCAAATCAAGATATATCAGTGCTTATGAGTGAGTGGATATCTAAATTTCTATTTAGCATTAATTTGTCTCGTAAGTTCTTATTATCCCTTCTGCAACTTCTTTCCTTGTAATCCTCATATCCATTGCCTGTCGTTCAATAAACTTATGGGCTTCGACCTCAGTCATTGATAAATATTGAATCAAAATGCATTTTGCACGATCTACCGTTCTAATTGCTTCAATTTTTGTTTTTAATTCAACATTTTCCTGTCGTATCCCGACTATTCTACGATTAGTTGCTACTGCCATTCTCACTGCTTGATAAAACAACGGCTTGTTAACTGGTTTTCCCACAACATATATTCCGTCAACTTCAAGCTTCTGAGATACTTGCTCCGCAATCTCTGATCTCACTAGAAAAATAATCCCCGCATTTGACTCGGTAGCTTTTACAGCAAGAGCATTTCCAAATTCATCGGTAAGCGGACTGTTAATCAACACGATTTCATAATCGCTTTCAAGAAGCATCCTTCTTGCCTCGCTTCCACTTGCCGAATAAGCATACTCATTAATTCCGCATTCTGCTAGAATACGGCTTAGTTCCTCTATATCTTTCTGTATGCTTGTTACTATCAGTGCTCTTTGCATTTATTAATCCAATAAGTGATATATTTATATTTTTTGTTATATTTTAGATTACTAACTTTTAGAAAATCTTTTGATTAGTCGCCCTATACTCTTTCAAAATATTTTTCAATTTCAAAATATTCCTTATCCTTCGAATCTAAATACTCCTGCCACTCTATTTCCTTTTCCGCAAGATATCTATCAAATGTATCCCTTGGAATTACTTCGGGAATAAACGTGCTAGCTCTAGCGACTATTATTGCCTCTCCTAAGTTATCTGGCATTTTAGGCAGAGTATTAAGTAGCTTTTTATCTGCCTTGAATAGATTACAATTTGTGGGTTCTGAAAGCACCTTCCCAGTTGTAATACCATCTATCCCCGCGTGGATTAATAATGCAAAAGTAAGATAAGGAGAACAAGAAGGGTCGGGATTTCTCAATTCCATTCTCTTGAACTCTCCATATGATGCAGGGATCCTAATAAGCTGAGAACGGTTACCATGAGACCATGTTATATACTTCGGGGCAGAAAACTCGCCAAGTCTTGCATACGAGTTTGTAAGGGGATTTGTAAAAGCTGACATCTCCTTTATGTGAGCAATTATGCCAGCCACAAAACATCCAGATTCATTTTTCAGATTGCTTTTTGACAGATCAAAAACATTCACACCATCCTTAAACAAAGACATATTAATGTGAAGGCCACTTCCGCTATCCTCTAGTATTGGTTTAGGCATAAAACTTGCATAAAGACCATTTCTAGCCGCAATATTTTTAACAACTGACTTAAAGTTCACCAGGTTATCTGCAGCAGTCAGTGCCTCGCTGTATCTAAAGTCCACTTCATGTTGCCCCTTTCCTTGTTCATGATGGGACATTTCGGGCATCATATCCATCTCCTCTAACGTAAGGCATATCTCCCGCCTTACAGTTTCTCCCTTATCAAGGGGTGCAATATCAAAGTAACCCGCTTTATCATGAGTATTCCTGGTAGGCTTACCATTCTCATCCAATTCGAATAAGTAAAATTCACATTCAGTTCCTATTTTTACGGTATAACCCAATAACTTTGCTTTCTCAATTGCCCTTCTTAATATCTCCCTTCCATTGCCCCCAAAAGGAGCACCATCTGGCATTTTTATATCACAAAAAAATCTTGCGACTCTTCCTTGTGAAGGCCTCCATGGTAAAATCTGTAGGGTGGTGGGATCGGGGAAGAGAAATAAATCCGAATCCTCAACATCCATAAACCCTCTTACTGCAGAAGCATCAAACGGTATTCCACTTTTGAATGCTCTATCCAATTCAGAGGGCATAATCGAAACATTTTTCATATTTCCAAAGATATCGCAAAATGCCAGCCGAATAAACTTTACATCATTCTCTTTTATGTACTGGGTTACTTCTTCAATTGTGTAATTGTTCATAACAATTCTCCTTTATATCTTGCCCTTTCGCAAATTTTAAGCTTTATATATTTATTTATATTTTATCATTTTTGAGCAAGATACAATAATCTTTGAATGAGAAAAGCCAAAAAGCCGGTATTTTTATCGTAAAAACATTTTCCTCTCCCTTTTTCCTTCATCCCCCCTTTTAATCAAAAATTGGATACTGTTTACCACTTTCTTACTAATACTTCATTTCTATTTTTCCTCAATCATCCCTCTCATGTTTTAAACATTTTTTCTAATTATCATTTTTCTTTTCTGAAATCGTTGACACAAAAAAACACACTGGAATATACTAATCGTAAGCAAAGGCGCTGCAGATTCATTTCTGCGGCGCTTTTTCTTTTAGGAGGAAAAAATGAAAAATGTAAGCGAAATTTTTGGAAGTATGGTTTTCAATGATAGGGTTATGCAAGAAAGATTGCCTAAAGAAACCTACAAAGTATTAAGAACTACTATTGAAGATGCAACACACCTTACAAAGGAAATAGCTGAAACAGTAGCTAATGCAATGAAAGACTGGGCAGTTGAACATGGAGCAACCCATTTCACCCACTGGTTTCAACCTATGACCGGAATTACCGCCGAAAAACACGAAAGTTTTATATCAAAGACAAAGAACGGTGGGGTAATCATGGAGTTTTCTGGAAGAGAACTGATAAAGGGAGAACCAGATGCCTCAAGTTTTCCTTCCGGAGGGTTAAGAGCTACTTTTGAAGCAAGAGGATACACTGCATGGGATCCAACATCTTTCGCCTTCATTAAGGGAACAACCCTATATATACCTACAGTATTTTGTTCTTACTCGGGAGAAATCCTCGACAAGAAGACCCCTCTTCTTCGTTCTATGCAGGTAATCAACAAACAGGCTCTAAGAATACTTAAGCTATTTAACAACCCTGCAACAAGAGTAATTACAACTGTTGGAGTGGAGCAAGAGTATTTTTTAATAGACCGAGAAATGTATGATAAAAGACCTGATTTAGTGTTCTGCGGAAGAACTCTTCTTGGCGCAAGACCCCCTAAAGGTCAAGAACTTGAGGATCACTATTTTGGAGCAATTAAACCACGTGTATATGCTTACATGGCAGAGCTCGATGAACAACTTTGGAAATTAGGAGTATATGCAAAGACCAAGCACAATGAGGTTGCACCCTCTCAGCATGAGCTTGCACCCATTTTCTCTACAACTAACACTGCGACCGATCATAACCAAATAACTATGGAATGCATGAAAACCTTAGCAATTAAACACAACCTGGCTTGTTTACTTCATGAAAAACCATTTACAGGTATAAACGGAAGCGGAAAGCACAATAACTGGTCACTCTCCACAAATGCCGGGACTAATCTTCTTGAACCTGGAGATACCCCAGAAGAGAATGCTCAGTTCTTACTCTTTTTAACCGCAATTATTAAGGCTGTAGATGAGTATCAGGATCTTTTGAGAATATCGGTTGCCAGTGCTGGAAACGATCATCGCTTGGGCGCTAATGAGGCCCCACCCGCTATAGTCTCTATGTTTCTTGGAGAACAATTGACCGCGATTTTAGAAGCTCTAGAATGCGGAACAAAGTACACAAAGAAGTGCATCATGCCCCTTGAAATCGGGGTCGACGTACTTCCCCATTTCCCGAGAGATACTACGGACAGGAACAGAACCAGTCCGTTTGCATTTACGGGTAATAAATTTGAATTCAGAATGGTCGGGTCAAGCCAAAGCGTTGCGGACACTAACACAGTTTTAAACACAATTGTAGCTGAGGAATTAAAGCAATTTGCCGACTTACTTGAAAATGCCGATGACTTCCAAGAAACCCTAAACACATTAATTCGAAAAGCTCTTAGGGAACATAAAAGAATAATTTTCAACGGAAACAATTACAGTGATGAATGGGTTAATGATGAATCAAAACGTCGTGGGCTGTTAAATCTTAAGTCTACAGTAGAAGCCCTTCCGTATTTTACAGCGAAAAAGAACCTTCAATTATTCGCTGAACACGGCATCTTTACTCCTCAAGAAATGCATTCCCGGCAAGAAATTCTTTTTGAAAACTATAGCAAGGTCATTCACATTGAAGCACTTACCGTTCTTGATATGGTCAAAAAGGAAATACTTCCTGCAATAGTATTGTATGTAAAAGATTTAACCGAAATTTTGGATAAAAAACAAAAAATTGGAAATGACAATCCTCAATCTTTAGAAAGATATTTATTAACAAAACTTGATGCTCTTGCTTCTTCCCTTATCAACAGAATGGAAAGTCTTGAAAGAGATGTATTGGATGCAAAGTCTGTAACCGATGCCCAAGAAAATACAATTCACTATAGAGAAAAAGTTTTTATGTCCATGCAAATGTTAAGAAGTATTGTGGATGAAATCGAAACTATAATGCCTAAAAAGTACTGGCCATTCCCATCCTACAGCGAAATACTTTATAGCGTAAATTAATACAATATCAGTTTAAACCTTTATATTTCCTCTCTTTGAAAAGGGCTCACTATGAGTCCTTTTCTCTACGAGAAATAGTTTCGTTTTGCCAATTATCTCTACGAGAAATGCTTTCGGTTTGTCAATCTTCGCTTAGAGGAATAGTTTTAGTTTGTCAATTTTCCCTTAGAGTAATGGTTTTGGTTTGTCAATTTTCGCTAAGAGGAATGATTTTGGTTTGTCAATTGTCTTTTGCCGTGATAGACTTAATTGTCTATTGGGAGATTATTTAATGGAAAATAGTAATATTAACACCCCAAACCCAACAAAATATACCCATCTTAAGAGTGGATTGCTGGCACGATTCATTAATTTTTTCATGAAAAGAATTGTAGTAGGCAAAACAGAGTTCATTTTCCATCATGGGAAACCTGAAAATCCCTCTGTATTTATATGCAATCACACACGAGCAAAAGGACCTCTTGCTCTTCAGTATCTTTATCCCGGAGACATTAGAACCTGGAGCGATGCACGACTTATTGAAAAGAAATCTTGCTATGAATTATTCAAAAATAAGGTTATTAAAGACTTAAAAGGTGAAAGATTCTTAAAGGTTCTTCTCCCAGCAGGCATCCCAATTATTTCGTGGTACTACAGGAAAAAACTCAATTGTATCCCGGTTTACAGAGACATGGGCGTTGCTAAAACTTTTAAGGCTAGTTCCAACACTTTAATGCACAATGTTAATGTCGCAGTATATCCCGAAGTAATTGAGAACAGACTCAATGAGGTGGTATGTAAATTTGCAACAGGGTTTGTTTATATCGCCTATAATTTCTATAAGCTTACTGGACAAAAAATTAAATTCTATCCCTTGTATTGTGCCGAAACTCTAAAAGAAACTCACTTTGGAAAACCTATACAGTATAATCCGGATGAACCAATTAAGGATCAAGCTGAAGTCATAGCAAGGTATCTCGAAGAACAAGTGACCCTTCTTGCTAGAAATCTCCCAAATCATAAAATGATTACCATTTTTGGAGATTACACTGATGCAAAGGCAAGAAATTAGTTTCTAATTATTTTATTTCTACATTTAACTAGCCGGACCATCCGGCTTTTTTTATATGAAAAAACCGGGTGTTGCCACCCGGTTAATGCATTTACTGTAAATCGTTATTGTATAGCTAAGACGGTATTCACATACTTATATGAATTCAGCCCCAGAGGATTCTCAGCAAAGGTTTCTTCATCATAATCACTAGGTTCATTAATCGAGTAAAGTCCTTGTGGATCAAGATCTCTTACAAAATATGCCTCATCTCCATCAAACATCTTGAGCTGCGAATACTCATAACTATTGTCATCACATTCAATCAGTGAATCTTGATCATCGTAATATTCTGTACTAGCAATCCACTGCATCGCATACCCCGATGGGAGAGTCAATATCTCTACTGATTCTGCTTCCTGAGAATAACTGGCTAGATATTCATCTTCCCCACTATATACGTAATAATCACTCAGTAGAGTAGTGCGAATATAACCTAATAGCATTCCACTTTCTTCAAACATTTGAATGGAGTAAAACTCTTCAGAATCTGGATCTTCATCAATCAAAGTAAACTTGTGTATTCCATTTGAAAAGGTGTATTCTATCCCATCCATTTCAGGAAGAGTCTCTTTATTGTCTATTGCAGAAATGTATTCAAGATAGCTATCATAGGCAGACATGTTTCCATAATAATACTCAATCGAGAATCCGAGTTGCTTCTCTTGCTCTTCTGCTCCAGTTAAGGAGGATATAGTTGCAAACATTTCATCAAACCCATTCACTAGTTCGTTAGCCGGACTGGAAAGACTATTATCATAATTTACTAATTCGGAAGACTCAAATTCAAACATAATGTCATAGGCAGTTATGTTTGCACTTTCACCCATATTGTATATGTCTTCAAGGATAGCGCTTGATAATACTTTTCTTGTTTCTGTAAACGTACCTATTGCGTTATTATTTACTAATCTGTATACAGTATATTCAGAGGGCTCTAAAGAAAGCTCACTAGGAATCTTTATTAAACTTTCAAATGTACCTTCAGAATATTTGTATTCAATCAATCCGAAAACTACTTGTTGAACCCCTATTCCTGTCTTAATTATCCCCTGCAATCTCTTGTTAGTTTCATCATATTTGATTGTGGCTTCTACCCAAGTCTTATATTGCGAGCTAAAGACATTTAAGGAAACATTTATTTGGTAGGTCGAAGTAGCCTGATTGTAGGTTATAGATGGATCGGTATATTCGACAGGGTTTGTTCCTTCTATCTCAGATGGTGGATTTGCTAAATCAAACTCATCCTCAGACAATAGTGTGTTTAATAAAACAGAGAATAGTACTGAAGGAACTGATTCCCTTGAAGATAGAGTATTAAAGACTGAATCAATAAAGTATAGGGATTCTTCTTTTGTTTGATTGTTTCCGGAAATCGCTGGATGTTGCATGTTGGAGGTTACAAACCCAGATTCAAAACCATTAATTGAATTCCAGTACATTTCAGCTGAGTTATAGGCACCGTTAGTCCATTTAGCATAGAAAGTAATAGATTGGGTCGGGGTATATGGGAAAACAACCTTTGTACCCTGCTCAAAAGAAGAAGTGGTATACCATCCTTCAAGCTCAAACCCATCCTTTGTGCTGACAGGTTGAGTATTAATATCCTCTCCTATTACATCAGCGACCCCAGTTCCTCCGTTTTCTTCAAAGTATACTGTGTAAGTCGTTCCATCATCCTCCACCCAGTTTGCATAAAGGGTTATATTCGCTGTAACAGAATATGGGAATACCAGCCTGGTTCCAGCGTCAAAAGATGCCGTGGTATACCATCCCTCAAAGATAAATCCATTTCGATTTACTGCAGGGGAGGACACTATTTCAGTTACCTCGCTTAAATTATCAATTGCAAATCCACCGTTTTCTTCAAAACTGACAGAAAAACCATTTCCTCCTGTTCCCGAATCCCCCTCCTGATCAAAAACAAACTGTGAGTCGGTAATAACATAAGTCCTTGTTCCTGTTGCTGCGAACTGCTCATTTGCTGCCCCTGCATTGTTAAAAATACTCGTTGGTGCAGCACTTGCAACTTGAGTAAAAGACATCCTCCCTGTACTTCCATCAATCAGCAACTGAATTATGGTATAAGTGCTCCCCTCAAGAGAATAAAACTGTGCTGCATAGGCAACATCGTTAATTTTTACTTTTTCTAATCTGCTTACAAATACACTGTTGCTATATATTTCGGTATAAGAAGTATCCTCTCTTAATTCTATGGATACAACATTTGTTTCACTTTCCTCAGTATATGTCAGAGTATACTTATCTCCATCTTTTGAGATACTTAAACCGGGCATATTCTGGTTTGTATAACTTTGGCCTAGGTTATAGTAAGTAATTGACGCGGTATAAATTAGCTCTCCTGCATAAGCCAGATCCAGCGCCATGATATCTGTTTGATACAATAGTTCAGTATCCGAATCTACTTGAGTTTCAAACAAATCTGTAACATGATCATCAAACGATGTTCTTGCGGTACTGTAGTTTTCGTTAAATTTGCTAAGTTCCTCAAATTCTTCAATAAACTCCGGAGTACATGCGGTAAGAGCCATTGATAACAATAAAACAATCGCGATAATTAATAAAACTTTTTTCATAATATCCCTCCAAAACTCTTATACGATTACATTATATTACCTCGTTAATTCTCAAAGTAAATGCAAAATTTAGAGAAAATTAGCAATTAAGTTGAATAATGGGAAGAACAGCATTA
>MWEH01000097.1 GCA_002070965.1 Firmicutes bacterium ADurb.Bin080
TCAACATAAAAATAAGCCGGATAAACTAACATATAAAAAATTCAACTGGGAGCACGACTCCTTGAAAAAATATTTAGGAGAGGGAATAATGATAAAAGTAATACCAAATCCGGTATCAGTTTCTGTTTTGTCTGATGATACCTTTGAGTACTCTGATAGTGAGATAAAAAGAGAGTTCGAGGCTCATCCTCAAGAGGGTTACAGGTTAACTATCGGGCCGGAAGGAATTAAATCCTACGCATCTACCGAAAGGGGACATATATATGCCCAAAGAACTCTTGAGCAACTTAAAGCTTCGGGAAAACTGCCGCACATAGAGATTGTGGATTTTCCCAAATATCCTTTCAGAGGATATATGCTGGATACATGCAGACACTTTTTCACTATCGAAGAGATAAAAAAGCAAATACTTGCAATGTCTAAAATAAAGCTTAATGTTTTTCACTGGCACCTTACCGAGGATCAGGGCTGGAGAATTCAAATCGATAAATATCCGAAACTTACTGAAGTGGGATCAAAAAGAAAGGGAACTCGCGGGGATAACGTACCAGTAGAGGGCTTTTATACAAAGAATGAAATCAGAGATGTAGTAAATTACGCAGCCTCTCTTGGAATTGATGTAATGCCAGAAATTGATATTCCAGGACATTTTTCTGCAGCAATTGCCGCCTACCCTTATCTATCATGCGATGGTAATGAGACCCAGGTTAAGGACTCATTCGGGATTCATGAGGATGTTTGCTGCGCCGGAAAGGAAATTGCCCAGGAGTTTCTTAGAGGAGTACTAGACGAGGTTATTGATCTCTTTCCTTTCAAATATATTCATCTAGGAGGGGACGAAGCTCTTCGTACTAAGTGGCTGAATTGTAAAGATTGTCAAAAAACAATGGATGAGGCGGGACTTAAGGATGAGGATGAACTCCAGGCATATTTTATGGAGAAAATCGCAACTTATGCGGAGGAGAAGGGAAAGACCGTATTAAATTGGAATGATGGCATGGTTGCTTCAAATGTCGGGAAGAATATAGTTGTTCATTTTTGGAATGAAAATGGGAAAAACAAGGAAGCGGCTTTAAGGCATATTAATGGGGGACACAAGGGAGTGATTTCCCCGTTTTTCAGCTACTATCTGGATTATCCTTACGGAATGACTCCTTTGAAAAAGACTTTTAAATATTCTCACCTGGAGGAAGGGTTTAACGATAATAATATCCTCGGATTGGAGGCTCCTCTCTGGACGGAATTTGTTGCTGATATAGAAAAGGTAGAGTATATGACCTATCCTCGGTTGCTTGTGGTTGCGGAAAAAGCATGGGGAGAAAATGACCTCGAATATTCCGATTTCCTCGCACGTACGGACGCGATTTTAAATATATTTGACAGTATAGGTATTAATTATGCTAAAATTAGCGAGGTTAATCCGAGAGGGTTTAAGAAGATACATTCGCTTTTTGTATTCTTAAAAAGGATGTGGCACCCCTCTGTTTTGGAGAGTCTGGAGAGGGTCAAAAGAAATAAAAAAATGCTTAAGACAAAATACAAGGTGTAGTTTGTTCTGATAATTACCCCAGAGAAAACGTTCTGATTTTCCTGAACTTTTCAGGATTTTACGAGTAATATGCGGGGAATACAAATTGAATAATTAAATTTCCAGACGGGACTGGAAAAAAATCCCGAATCTTTACCGAGGATGGTATTAATGGCACCTAAAAAGCAAATTGAAGAGACTAAGGATCTGCAAACAGAAATTTGGGCGGGGGAAAAACCCGTTTACAATTCAAAAATCGAAGATGTTTTTCAAAAGCTCGAATCTCGAGAGCTTGGATTGACCTCACAAGAGGCTAGAGCAAAGCTTCAAAAGTATGGAAAGAATGCGTTGGATGAAGGGAAGAAAATGACCTTGATTCAAAGATTTTTTGAGCAGTTAAAGGACATGATGATTATAGTCCTGCTGGTCGCAGCTCTGGTTTCGGGAATCATGGCGGTCATCAATGGTCACTACGCTGATTTAATTGACAGCGGACTGATTTTACTTATCGTCATAATGAACGCGGTAATCGGTTTGGTACAGGAAAGTAATGCTGAGAAAGCACTGGATGCTCTAAAAAATATGAATAAGCCGGATGCTAAGGTTATTAGAGACGGGATCCAAATGAGTATTAAGAGCGAGGAAATTGCGATTGGAGATGTGGTAGTCCTGGAAGCAGGGGATATAGTCCCTGCGGATATTAGACTCATAGAAAGTGTTTCCTTGAAAATCGAGGAAGCAGCTTTAACTGGAGAGAGCGTCCCTTCCGAAAAACATGTAGGAGTACTTGAGAACGAGAACCCACCTCTAGGAGACAGGACTAATCTTTGCTATAGCTCGGGAATAGTTAGTTATGGAAGAGGAAAAGGGGTGGTATTTGCCACAGGAATGAGTACAGAAGTTGGAAAGATTGCCAAGATGCTTTCCTCCGGAGGAGACGACAAAACTCCTTTACAACAACAGCTTGCAAAGACAGCTAAGATATTGAGCTTTGGAGTTATAGCAATCGCTGTCGTTATTTTCATTTTCAATTTGCTTTTCAGAGATAAGTCTGCTCCTATTGTGGATAGCATTATAGGATCATTCATGATAGCTGTTGCAATAGCTGTTGCTGCAATTCCTGAAGGGCTTCCTGCAGTTGTTACCATAGTATTATCTATCGGCGTTAAAAGAATGAGCGCAAGAAAGGCAATAGTAAGTAATCTTCCCTCCGTAGAAACGCTGGGATGCTGTGAAATTATATGCTCGGATAAAACGGGAACACTTACACTTAACCAGATGACAGTTAAGGAGCTCTATACTCCTGAAAATGGGAATTATACCTCTGCCGAAGTAATGATGACCGAGGGTTCGGATCTGCTATTAAGAGGAATGGTTTTGTGTAATGACACCAAGGAATCGGAAGGTGTTCTTATTGGGGATCCAACTGAGACTGCATTGGTTGCATATGCAAAAGAAGTTGGGTTTGAGGGTAATTCCGAAAAGTATAAAAGAGTAGATGAAAAACCTTTTGACAGCACAAGAAAACTTATGTCCACTGTAAATATGGTGGGAGATAAAAAAGTCGCTCACATAAAGGGTGCCCCAGATATATTAATCAAGAAGTGCAGTAAAATCTATGATGGTTCAAATGTCAGAAGCATAACCAGCAGCGATATTGAGAAAATACTGTCAGCAAACAGCCAGATGGCAAGCAAGGCATTGAGAGTCCTCGCAGTTGCAGTTAAATATGAAGACCTTGAGCTGGAAGTAATTGAAGAAGATATGATCTTTGTCGGGTTAGTCGGAATGATCGACCCACCAAGACCGGAGGTAAAGGATGCAGTTGCTGTATGCAAGAGAGCTGGTATGACCGCAATTATGATTACCGGAGATCATATGGATACAGCTAAAGCAATTGCTGCTGAAATAGGTATACTGGAGGAAGGAAAGAAGGCTATAACCGGAGCTGACCTTGACAATATGAGTGATGAAGAGTTCATTCAGGAAATAGATAACATCCGTGTGTACGCAAGAGTAAGCCCAGAGAATAAGGTCAGAATAGTAAAAGGATTCAAATCAATTAATAAAGTTGTGGCAATGACCGGTGATGGGGTAAATGATGCTCCTTCAATTCATGAAGCAGATATCGGAATCGGTATGGGAATAACTGGTACTGATGTTAGTAAAGGTGCATCAGACATGGTTTTAGCTGATGATAACTTTGCTACAATAGTTGCTGCAGTAGAAGAGGGAAGGAAGATATATTCCAACATCAAGAAAGCAGTACAGTCCCTTATGAGCGCTAATATCGCTGAAGTTGTGTGTTTATTTATCACAACAGTAATTCTTTCGGCTATTGCAGGAAGAAATATTACGATACTGACTCCAGTAATGATACTATGGATTAACCTGGTTACTGATAGTCTTCCCGCACTTGCACTTGGAACAGAAAGTGCCGAATCGGACGTCATGTTGTATCCACCTAGAAAGCCAGGCTCAAGTTTATTTGCCGGCAAAACCGGCTTGGATATATTAATCCAAGGTGTTATGCAGTCAGTTCTTGTAATGGCTTCGTTTGTTTTTGGAGAATATGTAGCCGGAGTAGGAAACGGAAATCATGGGGTTGCAATGACTATGGCATTTATTACCTTATGTATGATCCAACTATTCCATGCTTACAACCTAAGATCTCAAAATCACAGTTTGTTTGCGAGAAATCCCTTCAAGAACAGATTCTTAAATCTCGCATTTATAGTAGGCGCAATTCTTACAATCGTTCCCCTGGTTATTCCTACTGTTGCAAAAGCAATATTTGATGCTGTCCCGCTTAATGGCACTCAATGGGGGGTAGCACTGGGGCTTTCAGCCTTAATTATTCCTTTTGTTGAACTGCAGAAACTCGTAGAAGAGATCATAGAGAGAAAAACTGGAAAAGCAGATAATTAACCTTTTAAAGTTTAGGAAATGGAAATATAAACTGGTAATTTTTCAGGATAGTGGAAAAATAGCCGGAAGTGTATTACCATTAAGAATATATCGAGTGAGACAACATGTTTGTTCAAAGCTCGGAGGAATCTCAATTAATGGAATATAAGATAGTAACTCCACAAACATTATGGAAAGACTTTGACCCTTACGCTTTGGATTTGGAAATCAGCCTTATCAGTGATGGAAGGTCGGATCATTTATTTTCCCAGTATAGGTTTACTGCGCTTGAGCAGCCAGACGGGAAGGTGAGAGTTGCAGTAGAGGTGTTGTGTCCGCTTGAAGAGGTAAGCAATAAGACCATACTGGTTATAGGAGAGTATTCAAAGCCTACATCAAGGGAGCTTTTAGAGGACCTAGTATCAAACGGTTATTGTGTGGTTTCTCCGGATATCTCCGGCGTATCCTCTTTCAAAACTGAATTTCCGGAAAGCCTTTCTTTTGGGGAATATTGGATTGCGGGGGATAGATTAAACAGAATAGTTACTACTCCATATGAGACCAATCAATTTTTGTATTCAAGAATAATAAAAAGAACGATAGCTTTTATTGAAAAAATGAAACCGGATACCGAACTGGTTATTCTGACTTTGGGAGATTCCTCGGAAATTGGGATGCAGGTTGTAGGAACGGGTACAGAGGTTCTTGGATTAGCTTTATTTAACGGGTCGGGGTACAGGGAATATCTCTCCATCAACAGGTTCGGAGAGACCTCCGACTTACATCTTACGGAGGAAAGAATGAGTTGGCTTTCTTCTGCTGCCGCGGTTGCGTATGCTAAAAACATTAAAATTCCTACGCTTATCGCCATAGGAACAAACGCAAAGAAAACGGATATAGACAGGGTAAGAAATCTTCAGGGTTTATTCCCAGAAAATAAAATTACTACAATCTTTAGTCCGGGGGCAGGAGACTTTCTGGATTTCCCAGCATATAATTCCTTCAAATCCTGGCTTTCTTCAGTATTTAACGGATATCCGGTTCCTTTGAGACCCGAGCTTAAAATACGAATTAATGAGGAGAGCAAGATATATTTTGATATCGATTGCGACCCTAGCTCTATTATCGATTCAGTAACTGTCTATTACAACAGCGGAGAATACAACCATACTTTAAGAGACTGGAGAAAAGTTAAGGCTCTTTCTATTTCATATAACGAGTATATAGCCTCTCCTGAAACATATATTGAAACTGACCCATTATTTGTATTTGCGGAAGTAAAGTACACGAACGGATTTGTTATTTCTTCCCTTGTTGAACATATTGAACTAAAAGACTACGATGTATGCCCAGCTGAAGATACCGGCAGGAGTAAGAAAATTGTAGTTGTGTATAACACTACCGAGGGAATAGATAAATTTGTCGAAGAACATAATGGACAGGTACTTTTCGGAGAAGGTATTTTTATGACAACTACCCTTTCGGGAGCAAAAGGAATAGCTAGCCATACAGAAGGCTTGAAGACATATCGTTTTGATACAAGCGGAATCGAGGACAACTCGAAGATACTGCAAATTGATTTGTGTTCTCCTGAAGGAATAGTCGCTGAAGTTGTATTGTCTTGTCTCATTGAAAAAGAGATATTTGAGTATAAAGCAAATAAACAGCTTAAAGCTGATAACACTTTATTTATTGATTATCAATTCAGCATCCAGGATTTTAAGGACAGCAACATGAAGCCTTTAACTAAGTGGTCAACTGTTAAGGCTTTGGCAATAAAAGGAAGAAACCTAGTTGTTGGCAATATATTGTTCATTTAATACAACACTTGTTTTTCACTAAAATATTAGAGAAAAACTAGGTGTTATGTAATATAATAAGGCATATATAAAAATCCGCTTTTATGAAAAAAATACATTGCAAGAAATATAGGTATAAAGAACAAAGAGTATGCAAGAGAATAATTTACCAGTTAACGAAATAAATCCTCCGATTCCTGAGCAGGGCGGCAAATCTCCTTGGGGCAAATTCATTAAGAAAGGCCTATTTATTGTGGGCTTTATTTTTGTATGCATGGTTATTGCATATTTACTCTCCCAAGCTCTGTTTGCGACTGTCCCGATCAAAGGACCATCGATGGAGCCAACCTTATATACAAATGATAGAGTTTTGCTATTTAAACTGAGCAATTATCGTTATGGTGATGTAGTAGTTTTTAAATCTGATTTAATAGACGAAGATGGAGACAATAAATATCTTGTGAAAAGAATTATCGGACTCCCGGGAGACACTGTTGAAATAAAGAAAGACTCGAGCGGGGAGTATAGCGTCTATCTTAATGGAGAAAGATTAATTGAAGACTATTTGGATGAAGCTGAACCACGGGCTGAATCGAGTATGGATCTTATTACTGTTCCTGAAGGAAAATTCTTTTATCTAGGAGACCACAGAACTCAGTCTTCCGATAGTCGTACTGGCCTTCTAGGAGATATCGAGGAAATAGTTGGAAGGGCATTTCTTAAATACCATGGGGAGGATTTTTTTAACGAATTGACACCTATCCCGAGAGTTAAAGCTTAGATAAGTAGGGGCGATAATTTTTTTTCTTTTCTTTGAACCTCTTCCCTAACAGGTAAACTATCTATTTTCATTAATAGCCCAATAGTAGCTTGTTTTTAAAAATCTCTTATGTAATACAATCTAGTAATTAAACCAAAATTTTCAATATTAAATATGAAAAAGGTTAAAAAATGACATTTTTTATTTAATATCCTTGATATATTATATATTTTTTTATTATACTTAACCCAATATGATTGGAGGATATGTTTATGTTTACAATAAAAAATAGAGTTAGAGTCGGTGTTTCATACTTAGTTCTTTTAGCGATATTTCTGCTTGTTTCTTTTTTGATTAGACCTATATCAGCTGCTGTTAATGCGGGTGCATTTCCGTTTACAGCGTGGTTCTATAGCTTCATCAATAATTTTACAAGTTACACACTTTGGCTATTTGTTTTTGGGGGCTTAATTTCCATTGGCTATATCAGAGGAAAAGGAAATGAGAAGTTCGATATAGTTTTCGGATTAATTGCAACTTACACTTTGGTATATTTTTTAGTTATCGCAATTAATGATATTTTTTCATCAGCGCTTGTAGCTGGAGCTATTGGAAAGCTGAGGGGAAGCGCCGTCGGAGCCCGTGCTTATGACTGGGCCGGGTTTTTCTCTGGATTATTAATGCTTGCCGGCGGAACGTACTTTTTCTTTAATGCAAAGTTTCTTGCAACCCTGGTTGGATTATTTAAAGAAGTATTGGGATTTTCAGCACATGGCGAGAAAACACAGGCTAAATGGGAAGATCTTACCTTTGGAAAAGAGATAATATTTGAGAAGAAAGAGAAAAAACAAAAAGGCGAAAGCTTTTCAGAAGAAGAAGTTGAAGGGAGTGGAGCCCCTGCCACAGAAAAAGCTGAAGTTAATGCCGAAGCAGAAGAGGTAAGCGAAACAGAAAAAACCGAAGCTCCCAAAGCAAAAGCTCCCAAGAAGAAGCCTGTTAAGAAAGCAGAGGAAATAAAAGAAGAAGTACCTGCGGCTCCGGAAGAGCCAGTCGTAACAGAAGAAGTAGCTACTGCTTCAGAAGAACCAGTCGAAACGGAAGATTTGCCAGAAGCGAAGGAAGACGAAAAACCTAGCGATGACGGAGAGAAGTCCGAATAGACCAAGAGATAAAGAAGTAATACATAGTATTTAAGGGGCCATACGGTCCCTTTTTTAAAGAAAAGGATGTTGTAAACAATCTGTACTAAGTAAAGTATTAGAGTGTTTAATAGGAATAACATTTATATATTCAAAGATAAGCGATATTAAGATATAATTAAAAGTGGCAAACAAAAATTTCTTGGAAGGTGAAAATGAATTTATTCTTGAGATCAGAAACAAAAGCACAAAGGTTTGAAGATTGTTATCCTCAGGGGAATGGAATCATTGGGATAATGGATAACTGTGGTGCGATAAGCAATTCCATAGTTCTAAACGATGAGGGAATGTGGTCAGGGAATAAGACCACTAAAACTCCAAAGAAGTGTGGGAAGGAAGGTCTGGAGGAAATCCGGGATGCATTAAATAAGAAGGATTTTTCTAGGGCGGAAGAGCTTGTTAAAGAAAAAATATCCGGGCGGGAATGTGAGAGTTATATCCCTGTAGGTGAATTGACTATTGATAAGGGCTGGGGGAGCTATCGAAAGTATGAAAGGGTATTGGATTTAGAGACATCCGTACTATCTTCCTCATATGTATTAGCCGATAAAGAATATAAGGAAGAATCATTTGTAAGTAACCCAAGCAATGTTTTTGTCAAAAAAATTACTTGCTCTCAGAAGTCATTATTCAGAATAAGATTTCTTTCTACTCATCCCACAACCATACAATACAAGGAAAAGCTGCTTACAGTTATTGGCAGAGCCCCTTCGCACATTGTCTACTATGGATTACCTTCGAAAAAGCCCATTCAGTATGACAAGGATGAACCGGGACAAGCATTTGCTCTAGCAATAAGGATTGATACCGATGCATCTCAGATATATCATTCTAGCGGAACTCTGAGAATCGCAGATGCAACTTATATGACTATATATTATTCCTCGATGACTGAAATAGGCCTGTCAAATACGGAGTCTCTCAAAACCCTTACGAACAACATTGTAAATGCTACATCAAATAAATCAATTGAAACTGAACTAATAGATCGTGTAAGTAAAAATGTAGATATGGCATACGAAAAAGGATACTTAGGGTGTCTTAAAGAACATATTGATGATTATACCCGTTTGTTTTCACGAACAAGTTTTCAAATAAATCAAGTTACTAAATCCCCAAGTAATCTTAATTTTGCTTTGAAGAAA
This sequence comes from Firmicutes bacterium ADurb.Bin080, assembly GCA_002070965.1. GTDB lineage: Bacteria > Bacillota > Clostridia > Christensenellales > DTU072 > MWEH01. Next base: position 9,339 of record MWEH01000097.1, read on the forward strand.
AGGGACCAGGATGATTCGCTGATCGTGACTTTATACGCCTTTTCGAGATATCTATTGATATCATCCTCCCGGGAAAACTCGGCGCTTCCAGCAAATCTGCAGGGCATTTGGAGCAGGGCAAGAAGACCTATGTGGAGCTCCGGTTATACTATGAATATAAATTTACAAATGAATTATTGGCCGGTAATGTCAGCAAACCTTTCCGAGTGCGCCCTTCCTTTTTTTAAGTTCGTTAAAAACTTAATGTATTCTGGTATGAAAAATTCAAAGGAAATATTTGAAATGAATGGTTTTTTCTTGGGTCACAATAGCGATTCAAGTTTTCATTCTTCTCCTGTAGGGGGAGAAACTAAATATAGCTCAGCATCCTATTCATTATCGATGGCTACTTCTGGCTGGCTAGTTAACCAAATGTTTGACATATATTCTTTTTCGAAAGACCAGGAATTGCTAGAACAATCAATTTTACCTGTTGCTGAGCAAGCAATATTATTTTATCTAGATTATTTATATGAAAATGAAAAAGGCGAGTTGTGTTCGGGCCCCGATATCAGCCCTGAGAATTCTTATTTGTTTAACGGAAACAAATACTCAATCGATGAAGCCCCCGCAATGACTCTTGCAGTAATTAGAGAGTTGTTTGAAAACTACTTAGAATACGGAAAAGACAATAACCTTTTAAAAATAGTCAAGGAGACTAGGGGGAAAATTCAGGGATATAGAGTTTGCGAGGATGGGAGAATAGCTGAATGGTCCTCTGATTTAAAAGAAGCAGATATCAACCATAGACACTTATCACACCTTTATGGCTTATATCCAGGAAAGGAGATTTTAGAAAACGGAGATCTTAAAAGAGCTTCTTTAAAGACACTTGAGGCCAGGGGAGATGGGGGCACAGGTTGGAGCCTTGCATGGAAGATCTGCCTGTATGCGCGTTTAGGCTTAGGAGACAAGGCAAATGAATTGCTAAAAAAACAGTTCAGGCCCACATATGCAAAAAGAGGGCAAAGGGGTGGCTCTTATTTCAGCCTTCTTTCAGCTCATCCTCCCTTTCAAATTGATGGTAATTTCGGCACACTTGCGGGCATTAACGAGATATTACTCCAGGCTTTAAGCGAAAAGGGTATAAACGCCATTCCAAGTGATTGGAAATCTGGGAAAGTAACTGGATTGAGGACAAGAGAAAATAAGCATGTTGATATTGAGTGGCGGGACGGAGAAATAATCAATACAAAAATCAAAAATTTGTAGTAGAACCGTTCCTTAGTTTTTGGATTTTGCTTGCCTGGTGAAAAAACATAATGTACTGAAATACGGACATGCTGGGGGTTGAAAAAAATGGTAACTTCCTAAAGCTCAATAACTGCACCCTAAAGGGTGCATTTTTTATGGAAGAGACAAATGATAAGATATATGCTTTTGGAAGGGTATTGTATTATTTTTTTAATTGTGCTAGTATGCTTTTACAGTGAGAAATATGCCGTTTAATAAATTTATACATAAATGTATAAATATTAATATATTAATAGGGAGTAAGAAATGATTAATACATTTAGATCGAATACTAGTAATTCGGCAACCGAGAGGCTAATTGATGAGATAGGGAAGAACAATGTCCCTGGATCAAGACATTTGGTAATATGTCCTTCGAATTATGGGTTCACATTAGAAAAACTTATACACGAGAGGTTGGGGCTAGCAGGTTCATTTAATATTGATATTACATCTTTTTCTAGATATTCATATAAAAAGCTCCAGTTTGTTAAGACCCCAATAGGAACAGAGGGTTCAGTATTATTGGTGAAAAAAGTTGCTTTAGAAAAGAAAAAGGAGTTGAAACATTATTTTAGAGTGGTCGAGAATATTAATTTTGCTGTTCGTATGTATAATACCTTGAAGCTTATGAAACTTAATGGGTATAACGCAAACATAATAAGAGCAAAAGCGGCAAATATGACAGGAGCTACCGGGGATAAGCTTTTTGATATAGCAATAATACTAGAAGCATTCGAGAAGGAAATATTTGATAAGTATACCGATACCGCAACAAGATTAGAGATGTTGAAAAAACAAGTGGAGTCAGATGAGGATATAAAAAAGACACACGTATACTTTACGGGCTTCTCAGATTTTTCAGTTTTGGAATTAGCGGTTTTTGAGGCTTTTTCAAGAAAGGCTCTATCGGTAAATGTTTCGATGGTTTCCGGGAAAGGAGCTCCAAATGAAGGATATTTCCCAACTAGGATTGCGAATCAAATATCCAACTTAAATCTACAAAATAACCTTATTGGGGAGGAAACTGATACTCTAGAGATACTTAGAAGTTCGGTAGATATATTACATAAAAACCTCCTTTCATATCAACCAGTTACGTTAAACAAGATAGTAAAGGATGAGGTATTCGTATACGCCGAAAATAATGTATACGAAGAGCTTAATGGTGTTGCACACGAGATTATCAGATTGGTTAGGAGAGAGGGATACAGATATAAGGATATAAATATTATCAATGCTTCTCCCGATTATGCTCCGGTTATGACCCAGATATTTGAAAGGTATGACATACCTTGTTATGTAGATATTAAGTTTCCCTTATCGCAAGCCCTGTCCGCGTCATTTTTGCTACTGGCTACGGAAGCTGCGAAGTTTTCATACAGGAGAGACAAAGTAATTGCGCTTATAAAACACCCCCTGTTTATTAATTCAAGGCTTGCAATGAATACTTCTCAGGATGGATCAGTTAAGGCCGACATATTTTTATATGAAAATCATATTTTGAAAAATAATATTAATTTTGCCGACTTTAAAGAAGAAGATATTTCAGCGGAAGGGGGGAGATTTGAATACATTAGAAAAAGGTTGGTTAGTATAATTGAAAGGTTTTCTGCAAGCAATATTGACAGGGCTGGATCCTCAGAAAAGCTGGAATCTGAGGTTGTGGAGAATATTGAAAGTAAGATATTAAATAAGTATGAAGAAAGAGAAACTGAGAGCTTTGATGGAAAGGATTCATATAACTATATTGAAACCATATATCTGGGGGAAATGCTTAGAAAGGAAGGACAGAAAACAGAGGTAAGAGAGGACACTAAAAATAGAAAACAAATGGATGTTAAAGAGTACATAGCGGTATGCAGGGGTTTACTTGAGGAATCGACCGATACTCTGAATAACATCGTGACAAAACACAGGGCCGGGCAAGCAAGAAAGGAAGGGACAATAGAAGAAATCAACATAAGGGCGAACAAGATTTTAGAAGAGCTTTTTGTTACCGCCGAACAGATTATCGGGGAGGAGAAGGGAGATATATCGATGTTTGATCAATATCTTAAGACATTGATATCCCAGCAAAGCATAGCAATGATACCAAGATACCTCGATAGTGTTTTCGTGGGAGATTTAACGACTAGTTATATAACAAGACCTAAAATTGTTTTTGTCATAGGGGCATCTTCTTCCAACCTTTTATCGGGGAAGGTCGGGGCGAGTATGCTTAATCCTAAAGATACTCAAATGATGGAAAATGAAAACATGCCTATTTATCCAACTGATAAGGATCTAATTATGCATGAGAGGTATTACTTTATTGATTTAATAAGTAAGGTTCAGAAAAAATTTTATATCGGATATTCCCTGAATAACCTAAAAGGGGAAGGGCAAAAACCATCGGAAGCAATAACCGAAATAATTAATATTACAGGGATTAAGCCAGAGTCATTATCTCTAAGATATAGCCTGGATAATGCTCTAACCAAGGAGGATTTGGAGAATGTAGGGTGTTCTCCAGCCAATACTTTCTTTACTTATGTTGCAAACAAGGAAAGCATTCACTCCGCAAAAGACCCAATAAAGCTTTTAGAAAATCTTTCTTCCTTGAAAAACAGTCTTCCGGAAGAACTGATTAAGTCCCTGCCGGAAAATTTAAAAGAAGAAGAATGTATTCCCGATGAAAAGAACTATGCAGACTATTTTTTTGTAAAACAAGCTTCAGGGAATTATAAGCTAAGTTCAAGTGCACTTGAGACATTTTTTGCTTGTCCATATTTATTCTTTCTGAAATATGGCTTAGGTGTTAAGGACAGAGAGGTGGGTAGCTTTGACCCAGCGTCAATAGGGACCCTTGTTCATGCGGTGCTTCAGGAGTATTTCGGAAGTATCAATAAGTTGAAAAAGGATTATAAATCTCTTACTGCGGAGGAAATTGATACTTATGGAAATGAAGCTATTGAAAAGGCCTTTTCCAAGACAGAGGGGCTTATAATCTTTGCCAAAGATCCCGAGAGTAAACTTAAGATCGATAACTTAATACAGGAGTGTAAAAATCTGATTTCTGACCTTACCGAGAATGTGGGAAAAGGAGATTTTAGACCATTGCATTTTGAAGAGTATTTTGTATATGGAGAAAACCGCGATTCCGGAATATGTCTTGAAGACGGAAAAAAACTTTGTATAAGTGGGATAATCGACAGGGTGGATGTTGCTGAGATTGAGGGGGAAGGAAAAAGGGCAATAGTGGTCGATTATAAAACCGGAGGAGCCTCAACTAAAGGGGACATAAAAAATATTTACTCTGGAATAGAAATACAGCCATACATATATATTATGGGTCTCAGGGAAAAACACCCCGAATATATACCGGCTGGTGGAGTATATTTGGTTCTTGCAGAAAATCTAAATAAAGATGGAAAGAGTTATCGTTTCAAGGGACAAATAGTAACAGATATTCAAAATTTCATGGCTCTTGACCAGGGGTGTTTTTTGAATGCTTCCTCGGGAGAAAAATCTTCTTCCACTGTTTTGCCTTTTGATCTAAAAACTGACAAACAAGGGGATGTAGTTCCCGCAACCTCTCTTTACCCGATTTCTGATCTGTCTAAGATGGAAAAAATGACCGACTGGGTGAAGAATCTTATCAAGGAGGCATTTGTAGAAATAAATAAGGGGTGCTTTGAAAAGTCTCCTCACGAAGGGAAAGGTTGCGATAATTGTTTTCTGAAAGGGGCCTGTACAGGGGCGGAAGACAAGGACTACAGATTAAGTATCACTAATACCGGGGCAAGGGATATTTTCAACAAGTATTTTGCTTCTTAAAAGAAGAAGTATTCAAGGGATAGTTATAAAGAGTAATTCATTATAGTAGACAAACAAAAATAAAAGTTAACAATAAAAAAAAAGATTACTAGTATAGTAAAAAAATCAGAGGGAAATAAAAATGAGTAATACGATTTGGCAGCCAGAACAAGTTGATGTCCTTGAGTTTAATGAGAACAAGGATTTGATTGTGTTTGCTTCCGCAGGAAGTGGGAAGACATCGGTAATGGTCGAAAAAATAGTAAGGTATCTAGAGTCGGGAGTGGACGTAAGCCAGATTATAGTAGTTACATTCACTAATAATTCTGCGGCCGATATGAGAGACAAGATTTCTGAAAAGCTTAAGGAAAGGATAAAAGGGGCTAAATCGGAGGATATGAGAAATCATCTTAGAAAACAAATAGTAGATTTGCCCCAAGCTGATATCGGGACTATAGATAGTTTCTGTAATGCTATTGTTCAAAAACACTATGAGGTAATTGGCGTTAATCCAGGGCTGGGGGTTCTTTCACAGGGAGAGGAAACAGTTCTTCTTTTGGAAGCTATTCAAACAGAGATTAGCGAAGGAATTGAGAGGGAAGATCAAGATTTATTAGTCTTGGGCAAGTATTTTTCAAGTGGAAGAAATCTCGGAAGGCTAGGAGAGATTATCAGAGAAATCTATTATCGAACGGGAGCTTTTCCCAACCAGGAAAAAGAACTGAAAAAAATGAGAGAGTCCTGTGATATCGATGTTATAGAAAACAAAGCGATAAAGAGACTTATAGATAATTTTATGATAAGGGCAAGAAAATTAAAAGAACTCGTCCAGGCGAAATTGAGCCTAAGTAAAGAATTAGGAAATAGGTATCAGAATCTGATAAACAGGTTGGTGGAAATAGGAAAGGAATACTCAAGCATGTCGGATTTGTGCTCACGCATTGAAAGATCCTATTCCAATTTTCCCGTAAAGATTTTAGCCGCAGAGTGCAAAAACAAAGAAGAAAGGGATAGATATAATTCTGCAATGAAAGAAGTAGAGGGTTTTATCAATGAAATGAAGACGGTTTTCCCGGATGAGAAAACAGTTATAGAAATTGAGACAAGTTCGAGGAAGGTAATGCTCCTTCTAATTGATCTGACCGAAGCAGTAATCAAAAGATTTGAACTGCTAAAAAAGGATGCAAATAAGATGTCTTTTTCGGACGTCGAAAGATATGCTCTTAGGATATTGACCGAAGAGAAAGATGCCTTAGAAGTACCTAGCAAGATTGCCAGAGAGATTTCCGAATCCAAAAAGCATATATTCATTGATGAATATCAGGATACAAACAATCTCCAGGAAATGATTTTAAGAAGAATATCCAATAACAATATTTTCATGGTGGGAGATATAAAACAATCCATATATATGTTTAGAAATTCCGACCCGGATATAATGAAAGATAAACATGAGTCTTTCGCAAAATTCAAAGAAACAGGGGAATCAAAGTCTCTGAATTATAACTATAGAAGCCATCAAAAAATACTAGAATTTGTAAACGATGTTTTTTCCGCAATAATGTCAGAAAGTTTTGGAAGTGTGAATTATAAAAAGGACTCTCAAATGACGGCATTTAATCAATTCCCAGAAGATCAAGAGATACCACCAGTAACTGTTAAATTATTTGATAAAAAGGACAGCGAGGAGGAAGGGGGAGAAGAAGATCCCGGATACAATGTGTGGCCAGAAGTTTATTCAGTTTCTAATGCCCCACGAAAAGAGGCTAAATCTGACCCTGAGGCAGAATGGGTTGCAGATGCAATTGTATCAATGGTGGGTAAAGAACATATTTATGATAGAAAGATATCAGCCAGCAGAAAAATTGAATACAAGGATATAGTCCTTCTGCAAAGAAACAGAGATGTTAAACCTTTTGCTGAAGCCTTTGAAAGAAAAGGTATTCCA
>MWEH01000098.1 GCA_002070965.1 Firmicutes bacterium ADurb.Bin080
ATAAAGAAAATGCCACACATCAGTGTGGCTACCCGAAGGCGTATAGTTTAACATTTACTTTAACCCACCAAGTTTTCACTTAGCTCTAAAGCGTTTTAGGCCCATACAGTTTCAAAAATGTTTCCTTAAATATAGCTGTTTTAGATAAAAAAATCAATCCATTTACCTGCTGATTTTTAATAACATGGGAAAAATAGAAGGTTTTCTAAATAATGTGATTTTTTGGGGACAAAGACTGAACAAAAATATATGCTAGAAAATAGCCTTTTGATGCTCCTTTTCAATATAATAAGTCCAGCCATTAAACCCTATTTTCCTCATAGTTTCAAGGACAAGCTCGTATCTGGAACCAATTTCGGTAAGGCGATGGGCATCGGAAGAGAAGGTAATGTTACGACCACCTAGGGAAAAGTAACGTTCAAGGATGGGAACTTCGGGGAGAAACTGCAGTGGATTGTCTCGGATGTGTGTATTTATTTCTATTGTTTTGTCCTTTTCTATTACTTTTTTGAGGAAAGTGTCCAGTTTATCGAGATATTGTGGTTGAAAAAGGCTAGGATTCTCGTAAGGGGCATAACGGGTTATGTAGCCGATGTGGCCTATTATATCATAATGATAACGGGCATCCAGGCTCTCGATAAGAAGATCAAGATAACGGTTATAAATCTCATCCTGCTTTCTTTCGTTGAAAATGGTAGGAAAATACGCATCCCTCCCATCGATTGTGTGGATGGAATTAATTACCACATCAAAGGGGTAATCTGGGAGTTCTCTTTCATAAAGCTTTGCTGCCTTCTCGGAAAAACCTGCTTCTATCCCGAACGCATAGTACATCGGAGAATCCTGATGGGCATTCTTTACTTCGTTAAAACTGCGCTGATACTTTTTTAGGTTCAACTGATGAACGAACTTTTCCTTGACTCCAAACTTGTAATCTCTATCTAAGTGCTCGGTTACAGCAAAATATTCCATGCCCAAGCTTTCAGCCTGAGAACGCATCTCTTCTAAAGAAAATTTACCGTCGTGAGATAAAGATGAATGAGAATGACTATCTATCATAATATTTCCTTTATTAGCGTTTGTTGCTTTGAATATCTATCGAATAATTTTAACTGGTATTTTTGTATTAGTATTGGGATGATTTTGGGTTACATCTCCTCAACTGCTTCAATGCCGAGTAGGCGCATCCCTTCTGTAAGGACTGTTCTGGTTGCATAAACTAGGGCTAAACGGGGTTTATTTGTGCCCGTTGCTCCATCAATTATGCGGTTTTCAAGGTAGAACTTATTGAAGGACTGGGAGACATCTACTATGTAACGTGTTATGAAGCTAGGCTCATATTTTTCGAGTGAATCAGTCAAAACCTCTCCGAACTTTGAAAGAAGGGAGATTAGGCTGAAACTCGAATCATCCGAAATAGAGTTAAGTTCCTCGGAGGAAAAATCAGGGGTTAGGTTGGTGACGGGGATTTCGGACTTGCGGATTATGCTGTTACATCTTGCGTTAGTGTACTGGACATACGGACCTGTTTCACCATCAAAGTTAAGCACCTGATCATAACAGAAGACTGTATCCTTGATTCGGCCACTGCTTAACCCGAAAAAAAGCACGGCACCGACTCCCACCTTCTCTGCGACTAGTTCTTTGTCCTTTAAGTTGGGGGATTTTTGTTGAATTATTTCCAGGCTCTTCTCAGTGGCTTTATTAAGAACATCATTAAGTAAAACTACATTACCTTTGCGAGTAGATAGACTCCCTGATTCTAAGGAAACCATTCCGAAGGGAACATGAATAAGGTCTTTCGCCCAATCATACCCCATCATTTCAATTACTTTAAAAAACTGTTTGAAGTGAAGGTTTTGTTGGTAGGCAACAATGTAGAGACACTTCCAAAAATCATATGTCTTCTTGCGATAGAATGCGGCAGCAATATCACGGGTGGCATATAGCGTTGCGCCATCTGCTTTAACTAAAAGGCAAGGGGGCATATTGTATGGAGAGAGATCAACGATCCCCGCACCATCAGATATTTGCATAAGTAACTTGTCTTCAATTTCCTTTAGGATTGGAGCCATTTTATCATTGTAGAAGGACTCTCCGGCATAACTGTCAAAGACTATGTTAAGCCTTGCATATACCTTGGATACTTCCCTAAGAGTAATGTCTTTGAAGAGAGAAAAGAGATCTAAAGACTCTTTATCTCCGTCTTCAATTCGTTTAAAATATTCCCGCGCAAGGTCATCAAGATATGGTTCACTTTCTGCCTCTTTATGGAATTTGACATATAGTTCAGTAAGGTAAGTAACCCCTTTTTCTAAGAGATCTTTTTCTTTGCCCCACTTCTTGAATGCCACAATTAGTTTCCCAAACTGCGTTCCCCAGTCGCCCAAATGATTAATTCCTACTGGGTTGTACCCTAGCTTGCGATATGTTCTGTATAGAGCTCCACCTATAGCGGTGGTTAATAAATGGCCTATATGAAAGGGCTTTGCGATGTTTACCGAGGAATAATCAATGCAGACTGTTTTCCCGGCTCCCTCGTTTGAATCTGCATAGTTTGCTCCCTTTTCAAATATTTCTTTAAGAAGATAAAGGGTTTCTTTTTTCTTGTCAAATTTAAAATTTAAATACCCGTTGATTGCCTCTACTGACTCAAATGAATCAGTCTTTTTTAATATCTGGTCTCTTAGCATTTCTGCTATTGCGATAGGGGACTTCCTGAGGATTTTAGAAAACTTGAAACAGGGTAAAGCATAGTCACCCTTCGAAAGATCCTGAGGTCTCTCGATGGAGGAATATACCTGCTCAGAGTCCACTCCCTCTATTTGTATGTATTCGGCTATTTCTCTTTTCTTGTCTCTTGGCATCTGTTTCACCTGCTTAAACTTATTTATATTGTCTGTTGTTTTGTTATATTTTAAGAGCAACTTGCTCTGTGGTTTGCACTAAGAGGTTACCGCCCTGTCCTTAATTTATAAGACCTTTGTTTTTAAGAGGTTACCGCCCTATCCTTAATTCTAAAGATCTTTGTTTTAGGGTCAATTCCTTCGGGAATAGATGTGTCAGTTATTACGCATTGCTTACCAGCGATTGAATCAAAGAGAGCTTTTTTTCGGTCGGGATCAAGTTCTGAAAGAACATCGTCGAGGAGAAGCACTGGTGCTTCTGAATATCTTGTTGTGAAGATTTCAGTCTCAGCTAGCTTTAAGGATAATACTGCTGTTCGTTGTTGGCCTTGCGAGCCGAAACGGCGTATATCTATACCATCAGCCATTACTTTAAGATCATCCCTATGTGGCCCAATGGTAGAATACCCTAATTCAATATCCTTATCATATGCCTCTTTAATCAAATTTTCTAAGTCTTTTGATATATCGTTATGAATTGGTTCTGTTTCGTAAGAAAGTACAAATTCTTCCTTCGCGTTAGTTAGTTTTTGATGAGCTTCTATTGCATATGGGGTAAGTTCTTCTATGAACTTCTTACGCTCTCTTATTATGAACGAACCACATTTA
>MWEH01000099.1 GCA_002070965.1 Firmicutes bacterium ADurb.Bin080
ATGGTTCTGTCTCTGTATGTTAGATGAGAGTAATTCTTTTTTTCATTTGACATGATTCCTCCTCTAGGGTATTTGCAAAACTGCATGGATACATTCTATGCCAAACAACCTTTTTTGTGAAGTTGCACTTACTTTGAGACAAAATCCCGAATGTTGCACTTACTGTTGCACTTACTTTGAGAACTGACTCTAACACTTTTTTTGCTGATTTCTGTCTAACACTATTTACTTATCTATTTTACTGTTATATAATCAATGGAGTGTATTTAACTTAAAGGAGGGTGCTATGCAATTGACGTTTAAACACGGCATTCACCCAAAAGATAATAAAGAACATTCGAAAGACTTTTCCTTTGAAATAATGCCAGTTGGCGAAAGAGTATTTATCCCATTATGTCAACATATAGGAAAGCCAGCATTACCAGTTGTTAAAAAAGATGACTATGTTAAAGTGGGCTCTCTCATTGGGGAGGCTCAGGGTTTTATTTCTTCAAGAATTCATAGTTCGATATCTGGGAAAGTATCTGGAATAGTAAATAGGCCTAGCTCAAGTGGTGTACTTATTCCTCATGTTGTGATCGAGAACGATTTTTTATATGAAGAAGATTTTTTGCCCCCTATTTTGGATTTGGATCAAAGCTCTATTGTTAATCGAATAAAAGAATGCGGCATAGTAGGGCTTGGTGGCGCAACTTTTCCCACTCATGTTAAGCTTATGCCGAAAAACAAGATCAAAGCTTTAATAGTTAACGGATGTGAATGTGAACCTTATATTACGACTGATTACAGGCTAATGCTTGAAAAACCTTCAGAAATAATGCAAGGAATTGAGTTTGTTAGAAAAGCTCTAGGAGTAGAGGTTTCTTATATAGGAATTGAAGGTAATAAAAAGGACGCGATATATAGCCTAGCCAAATTTTCGGAAACAGAAGTTCATATCTTTAAGCAATTGAAGACCAAGTACCCTCAAGGAGGGGAAAAACAACTGATATATTCAATAACAAAAGAAATAGTACCGAAGGGTGGATTGCCTTCGGACATTGGCTATGTTGTTTTAAATATTTCTACTATTTATGCCATATACGAGGCAGTGATGTTGGGGAAACCTTGTTTTTCTCGCTATATGACTGTTTCTGGATCAGGAATAAAAAGGCCGGCTAATTTATTTGTTAGAAATGGCATTCCTATTTCCGAAATAGTTGATTATTTGGGAGAAGATGAAGGAGTTGTAAAGGTTGTGCTTGGAGGCCCAATGATGGGAGTTTCCTTGCACAGTTATAATCCTGTCACATCAAAAGGCAGTTCATCTTTGTTGTTATTGAAAGAAAAAGAAATAAGAGAAATAGAACCTACCCCATGTATTAATTGTGGCAGATGTGCGTCTGTTTGCCCTATGAATTTATTACCAATGATGACAGATAAACTAGTGTTACATGGGAATATAAGCGAAGCCAACAAATACTATCCTATGAGTTGCATAGAGTGTGGTTGTTGTGCGTATGTCTGCCCTGCAAGACGGCCATTGGTCCAATCTCAAAGACTTGCAAAAAAACTTATTAATAAGAATAAAATTATTCCTGCTTAGAGTTAGAGGGAAAAATGAAGTCAAAGTTTTTAGTATCTTCATCTCCGCATATTGGGAATCCGCTTACAACAAAGAGGATTATGATACATGTTATCATTGCACTTAGCATTCCACTTGTTGCTTCTACAGTCATTTTTGGCTTATATAGCCTACTAATTGTAGCTTTGTCGGTGGCTTCGGCAGTTTTTGGAGAGAGACTATACAATTTTGTGACAAAAAAACCTAGTACAATAGGAGATTTTTCTGCCGTAGTTACTGGCATGATTCTCGGAATGAATCTTCCTCCTTCAGTTCCTTTTTATTTTCCAATAGTAGGGGGCATTTTTGCAACAATGCTAGTTAAAATGCTTTTTGGTGGAATTGGCAAAAATTTTGCAAATCCTGCTGCCACTGCAAGAATATTTTTGACACTTTCCTGGACTGGTCAAATGACAAAATTTATGGCTCCATTATCGTACTCAAACGGTATTTCTGACTTCTTTGCGGGTTTTACTAAAATGTATGTGACCACAGCAACGCCATTAGCAGAGATTAAAGGAACCGCGCTTACAGGTATGGTTAATTTAGATTTACTCGATTTATTTTTAGGGAGAATAGGAGGGAGTATTGGAGAAGTATGCTCAATCGCAATATTACTTGCTGCCATATATCTAATAGCCCTCAAAATAATAGACTGGATAATTCCATTAATATATGTTGTTACTTGCGCTATTCTTGCGTTAGTTTTTTATGAAAATGGATATCTCTATATACTTCCTTCTATATTATCCGGCGGCGTTTTATTCGCAGGGGTATTCATGTTTACTGATTACTCTACTTCACCTCATACGCGAATAGGAGCATGTATTTTCGCGTTTGGTGGGGGACTTATTACAATGCTGATTAGACGTTTCGGAGGATTTAATGAGGGAGCTTGTTTTTCAATATTATTGATGAACCTACTGGTGCCATTTATAGACAGAGCGTTTAAGCCAAAACCGTTTGGATATAAGAGAATAAAAGTGGAAAAGAGTGAGGCAAAGAATGGTTAATTTGCTTACCGAAGAAAAAGAAACTTCTGGGGAAACAACTAATGTTTCAGAACCAAGGAAGCAGAATCGGTCTTTGAAAAGAGATGGTCAAGGGAAAAAAATGAACGAGAGCTTAAAAATGATTATTGTTCTCGGGTTACTTGCTTTGATCGCATCTGCAATGTTGGCAGTGGTAAATTATTACACTAAAATTGATGAAAATCAGCAAATAAAAGATGAAATCGACGCAGTATATCCCTCAGGGATTAGAGACGAAGTTGATGTATCCTCTATTTCAGACTACATGGGCGCAGAGATCAAAGCCTATTTTATTGCTGAGGATGGTGCAAATATAATTGTTGCTAAAGCAAACAAGGCAGATAAAGTCTGCTATAATGCTGCAGGAATCACTATCATTGTCATAATCAAAGAAGGAAAAATTGATAGAGTGTTATCTTTTTCGCATTCTGAGACTCCGGGGCTTGGCGAAAAGGCCCTGAGAGAGGATTATCTGGATCAGTACAACGGTATTAATACTGACTTGATTTTTATTCCAGAGGGTGAGTTTATTTCTTCTTCTGAAGACAGTTACTTTAATCCTTCCTTAGTGAGTGGAGCAACTTATTCCTCAAACGGAGTTTCTCTTGCGGTAAAAGCTGCGGTAAGAGCTTATAGATCTAGAGGTAATTAATCATGAGCGGAAAGACGGAAAAATTAACATTTAAAGACATTACATCTCCTCTTACTAATGGTATTATAAACAATAATGCTACTTTTAGACTGGTGCTTGGGACTTGCCCAACTCTTGCAATAACAACCTCAGCTTCTAATGGTATTGGTATGGGGTTATCTGTTTTATTCGTTTTAGTTTGTGCCAACGCTATAGTGTCCCTTCTCAGAAATGTAATACCAAGAAAAGTGAGAATTCCTGCATATATTCTCATAATCGCAACTTTTTCGACAATAGTTGAAATGGTAGTAAGAGCTTTTCTTCCAGATTTGTATGATAAGCTGGGTCTTTTTCTCCCATTAATTGTGGTTAATTGTATTCTTTTAGCGAGAGTTGAGAGTTTTGCTTCCTTGAATAGAGTAATTCCTTCCATTATGGATGGAATAGGAATAGGATTGGGGTTCACTTTCTCTATAACACTGATGGGAATCTTTAGAGAGTTTTTAGGGGCGGGGTCTTTCTTTGGGATCCCAATTAATCCAATTATAACTGCAGAATTACCAATGACATTTTTTATTCTTCCTGCCGGAGGCTTCATGGTTTATGGCTTATTAATGGTTGTTTTTAATTCAGTAGTAGATAAAATACAGAAGTTTTTAGATAATAGACGGCAAGTTAATTCGGGTGCTAAATCCATAAAAGGTCGCATTTCTTTGGCCGAGACAGAAACACAAGGAGGGAAATAATATGCCTTATTGGTTGTATCTGGTAATCGGGGGGATTTTTATCAATAATTTTGTCCTTTCAAGGTTTTTAGGTATTTGCCCTTTCTTGGGTGTAAGTAAAAAAACGGAAACCGCCTTGGGAATGGGGCTTGCAGTTATTTTTGTTATGGGAATGACTAGCATTATAACGTTTGGATTAAATTTACTTCTTAAAGAGCTTAATATAGAATATCTTCAAACAATTGTTTTCATCTTAGTCATTGCAGCTTTAATTCAGCTTATTGAGATAGTTATTAAAAGATTTGCGCCTTCACTGTATACTTCTCTTGGAGTTTATCTTCCATTGATTACTACCAATTGTGCAGTATTAGGAGTCGCTATTATGAATGTTACTGAACTTGCCACACAAAATATATTCACTTCGTTTGTTAATGGCATAAGTTCAGGGATAGGTTTTACACTTGCTTTGTTAATTATGGCGGGTATTAGAGAAAAGTTAGAGTATTCAGAAATTCCTGAAAGATTCAAAGGATTCCCGATTACTTTGATTACTGCATCCATTATGGCAATGGCTTTTACCGCATTTGCAGGGTTAAGTTTTTAGGGATAAAAGAGGGGAACACAAATGGATTTTAGCAGAGAGATATTATATCCAGTACTAATTTTAACTGGGATTGCAATATTTTTTTCTATCTTTATTGCTATTTTTAGTAAAAGGTTTGCGTTGAAAAAAGATCTGCAAGTTGAAGCGATTTTGGGACTGCTTGCGGGGGCTAATTGTGGTGCATGCGGATTCGCTGGATGTGAAGCGTTTGCAGAGGCTCTTGCAAAAGGAGAAGCAAAAATAAGCATGTGCAATGCAACGAACAAAGAATGCAAAAAGAAAATTGGAGCTTTGCTCGGTACGGATGCTTCCGATGAAGAAACGGTTGTAGTATGTGCTTGTATTGGCGGCATAATGTGCGAGGATAAATATGAATATCAAGGCTATGGAGATTGTGCTAGTGTTGAATTATTGTCAGGAGGACGCAAATCTTGCCCAACTGGTTGTATAGGTATGAGTACTTGTGTTTCAAGCTGCCCTGTTCATGCCATTGACATAATAAAAGGGGTTGCCGTTATTAACCAAAATAAGTGTATTCACTGCGGTGTTTGTATTCTGAATTGTCCAAAATCACTTATGAAAAGAATCCCCCAAAAAGCTCCTTATTTCATTGCATGCTCTTGTCATGAATCAGGAAAGGATGTAAGAATTAATTGTAAATTTGGTTGTATTGGTTGCGGGATTTGTTCGAAAGTATGTCCTGAAGGTGCAATAACTATGGTGGACAACTTGCCAGTTTTTGATTATGATAAATGTATAGGATGTGGTATTTGTGCAGATAAATGCCCTTCTAAATGTATCAAGGAACTGGTGTTGCCACAAAAAAATGATGAATGAAAGGGTTTTAAATAAAAAAATCCAAGCGTGTCTTCTTATCATTATAGTATCTGTGGTTTGTTTATTTGTTTCATGCAAACCTGTTGAATCAAACAATATACAGTATTTTAATAATTTTTCTTCCACTTCGGCATATACTTCAATAACTGAAAAACTTAGACTTCCTGAAGGAGTGACTGTTGCACAATATGATGGGGTAACGGGGATATTTGTAACTCAAAAAAAATATTTTGAAAGTGATGATGAATATAGATATGGATTCTGCACAGCAGAAGAGGATCTAATTTCTCCAAGGTTTACAAATGTTATGGATATTAGAGGAAACTATGCTGTAGTCAGTATGCCATTTTCTTCTGGCGATAGTTACGAATATAGAGTCGGAATTGTCAAAATAAAAGGCGAGGGGAGTAATATTATTAGCTCAGATTATGGCTTTTCTTATAGTTATGTTCCATCTATAACTCAATATGCGATGCTAGACAATAATTATGTTGCCATAATGGGCAGCAAAAATTCAACTGACACCACTTATGATCAGGCAACAATATATGATTATACTAGTGCAAACGGATTACTTGAGATTGCAAAAATAGATGATATTTCGAATTATACAAAGTTCTATTTTGCAGATGGGTTTTTGATTACTCAGTCCCCGGGTATTGCTAGGGTTTATTCTCTTAATGAAATTAACTCTGATGGATACCTGGTCTTAAAAAGCTATTATATGCCTTTCGATGAAGCTGATGGTTTTTCAAATTCTATGGTAGAAATAAATCCCTATTACTTGGGCAATAACTGGTTTATTTTTACGGGTATTTATGCTTCCACAGAGGAATACGATACATATGAGGTTGTCAAACCGCTTGAAAACGATGATGAAACACTTTACTACATGACTATTCGTAGCAAACGATACAATGCATCAACAGGCCAATACTATGACTCTGAAAGGGTTTCTCTTGTAGCGAATAGATACACCAGTCTTCTAGTAAAAGATATTGCAAATATTATGAATATTAGTAATTCAAGCGAGTATATAAATGTAGATGATGAGAATTTGACTCAGAGACTATATAGTCCCCCCGTAATTCCCACAAGTGAGATTATTAAAGAAGGATATTCTATAGTATATTCCTATTTTCCGTTATATGCTGAAGATAATTCAGTGAGCTTTAATGACACTTTTGAAATTTATGATCAGGATGCAAATCGTATTACAGTATCTGAAGCGCTGATGCCTATCGTATATGTTGATGGAAGCGGATTGCAAAGTATTGATCCAAACTTTTCCTTGCCAGGCAGAGAGGTTGGGTATCATACCTATACAGATGGAAAAAGGGTTACACTTAAGCCAATAACCGATAGAATTGTGTATGACCCATATATGATACACAATGGTATGATAATCGCAATGGAGTTTAATTTAGATAGACCGGGGATTAATTGTTCTGCGGCTTTTGATCTTAACGGGAATCAAATTACACCTTTTGATTATGATATTTTCTCCCCTTATTTTGGAGAATATGCTGTTGCAGGAAAGAATGAAAAATCAGGAGAAAAAGACTTTTTTAAGTACTACAGGATTGATAAATCAGGAAATGTCTCATTAATAGATCAGTATGTGTTTTCAATACATAATGGTGTGTATGTAACCAAGGAAGACGGAAAGTTTGCTTTGTATTCAAATAGTGGAATGAAGCTATTAAGTGCAGAAAGCTCAGATATATCAATTGTAGATGATTTCTTTGTCGATGGGAAATATATTACGTCGCATGTAATCTCCATTGAAAATGGTGGGGGAGTGATTTATAAGCTTGGCTAAAGGAGAATGTAAATTTCAATGGATACTATAATGGGCGGATCTAAATCAATTGAGTTTGGCGCTGATTTGATAAAAAAAGGAGAAATTGTAGCTTTCCCAACTGAGACAGTTTATGGATTGGGCGCGAGTGCTTATAACGAAGATGCAGTAAAGAAAATTTTTATCGCTAAGGGAAGGCCTCAAGATAATCCGCTAATAGTGCATATTTCTTCTCCAATAGATGCGATAGAAATTGCAAAAGAAATACCTGATGAGGCATATGTATTGTGGGAAATGTTTTCACCCGGGCCTTTGACATTGGTTTTGAACAAAAAAAGTATAATTCCTGATATTGTTACTGCAGGATATCAAACAGTCGGAATTAGAATTCCAAATAACGAAATTGCCTTATCATTAATTAGTAAGTCTGGGCTGCCTTTAGCTGCTCCTTCAGCTAATCTAAGCGGCAGGGTAAGCCCCACAGAGGCAATTCATGTTTACAAAGATCTTAATGGAAGGATACCTCTAATCATAGACGGAGGACGGTGTAATATTGGGATAGAGAGTACTGTATTAGATCTTACAAAAAATACACCCACAATTCTAAGACCAGGTTTTATTTCTCCTGAGCAGATAGCAGAAAGAATTGGAAATGTTATTAATCACAAAGGAGATATAGTCAGGGTAGAATCTCCAGGAATGAAATATTCCCATTATATGCCGATTTGTCCCTGTGTTTCCGCGTTAACTACTGGGTCCGCATGTGAGTTATATGATAAAAATGAAAATGCAGTAATTTTAGGAACAAATAGTTTTATAGAATCTTGTGGTAATAGGGCGGTCGTTAGTTTGGGTGATACTCCTGATGACTGTATGAAAAATATTTTCAAAGCGCTCAGAGATTCTGAAGAATCTTTTAGCTATATTATTGTAGAAAGTTTTAAAGATAAGCATGGATATTTTGCATTAAATAACAGATTATCAAAAGCAACAAAAGGAATTACTTATTAAGGGAGGGAATACAATGAAAATAGGAATAGGATGTGACCATGGTGGAATAGTTCTTAAGGGAGCAGTTATTGAAGCAATAACTGAATTAGGCCATGATTATTATGATTATGGGACTTTCGGCGAAGAATCTGTTGATTACCCAGATTATGCGGAGAAAGTATGTCATGCAGTTTTGCAGGGCGAGGTAGATAAAGGGATATTAATATGTGGCACCGGGATTGGAATTTCTATTGCCGCAAACAAGTTTAAAGGTATTAGATGTGCACATGTGACAGATGAATTTCAGGCACAAATGAGCGCAGAACATAACGATGCAAATATTATTGCTTTAGGCGGAAGAGTCTCCGATGTAGTTTTAGCGAAGAAAATGGTGAAAAAATTTCTTGAGACAAACTTTGCAGGAGGAAGGCATAAGAACAGGGTTGATAAAATATTTAGAATAGAGGAGAAAAATTTCCATTAGATTATCTATGCAAAAAAAATGTAATAGAAGGCTATTGTTTCTTGTTCCGTTTGTCCTTGTGTTGGTGGCACTTATTTCTTGTTCTATTCAGGGATGCGCAAATCAACCCCAAGATAATCCCGATTTATTAGAAGGGGAAGAAGATTTAACAAACAATAATAATCCAGACGATAATATTCCAGGAGAGGTAGTTTCTTCTGGTTTAAGCATGATTCTTTATGATAATCTTGAGGGTTATTTTGTATCTGGAAAAGGTTCCTGCCAAGATGTAGATATTATTATTCCTCAGTCTTTGGATGGTTATCCTGTGATAGGCATATCGGATAACGCTTTTAAGAATGATCCTTTTATTGAATCAATTTTTATTCCCGAAACAATCGTATGTATCGAAAAGTATGCATTTTTAGGTTGTGGTTCTCTCTCGCAAGTTACCTTTGGTTCGGAAAGTAACTTGCGAGTAATAGGTGAAAAGGTGTTTTCAAGATGTGAAAAACTAGAGTTAATCAGCCTACCTGATGGGATTGAGGAAATCCAATTAGAAGCTTTTTCGGGATGTAATTCGCTTATTTCCATTGTTTTTCCTGATACCTTATTTAAGGTTGGAAGGAATGCATTTGAAGAGACAATATGGTGGGAAGAACAAGAAGCAGGGGTTGTGTATGCTGGAAAAGTAGTTTGTGGATACAAATATATAACAAATAATCCAAGTATAAGTTTAGTTGTTGAGGAAGGGTGCGTTGCCATTGCAGATTATGCATTTTTTGAAAACTCTAAGCTCGTGTCAATTTTTTTGCCTAGATCAATTATGAACATTGGATATGCCGCGTTTTCTGGATGCGAGAATTTAAATTCTATAACCGTTGATACAGATAATTCGAGATATTATGCATCTAATAATTGTCTGATCCAAATTAAAGAAGAAGGAAATGAGTTAATATTGGGAGTTGGAGGGTCGATTATTCTTCCAGACTCCGTACATACTATCTCTGATTATGCCTTCTATAATTGCGTTCAAACAACTACAATTGTTATTCCAGAAGAAGTATCTTACATCGGAAAAGCTGCTTTTAAGAATTGCTTGATACTCTCTAACCTCGAGCTTCCCCAGAACTTAGAGTATATCTCTGAACAAACATTCTATTCCTGTTCTTCTCTCGAAAGTATTTTTCTGCCATCCTCTATTCTGGAAATCAAAGCGTCAGCCTTTTCTGGCTGTACTAACCTAACAACAATTTTTATTAATAGCAATGAAATCGTATTCGGATTAACTGGAATTTCTGCGGAAGGAAATATCCTTCAAAATTCTAAGGTGATTTATATTAATAAAAGTTTGACATATTCATATGGCGCATATCTTTTAGGGCATTTTTCCAAAGAGGATATTTCTGAGTATCAAGATTACCATAAGTATTCAATTATTTTACAATGACTTTCTGTTTTATTATTGATACAATATAAGGCATCAAGGAAAAACAAATTTATGATAGAAAAAAAATCACCTTTATTGTTAGAACCATTTGTAGCCGACTATTTATGGGGTGGGTCAAAACTCATTAAGGAATGGGGAAAAGATCCATTAAAGACAAAGATAGCAGAGACCTGGGAACTTTCAGCATATCCAAATAAAGAAAGTATAGTCTGTTCTGGTCCACTAAGTGGGAAAAGTATTTCTTCATTGATTAAGTCTCATCCAGCTATTTTTGGCTCCAAAATCAAAGATTATCTGGAGTTTCCTTTGTTAATTAAAATGATAGATGCGGAGCAAAATCTCTCAATTCAGGTCCATCCCTCCGATTATTATGCAACAAAGTATGAGGGCCAACTTGGAAAAAGTGAAATATGGTATATTGCAGAGGCATATGAAGGAGCAGCAATATATCTTGGATTTAATAAAAAGGTCTCAAAAGAAGAAATAGTCGAAAGAATAAACAATTACACATTGCTTGAGGTACTTAATAAAGTTCCAGTAAAAAAAGGCGATGTAATTGTTGTGAAGCCTGGTACCGTGCATGCTTTACTAAGAGGATTAGTGGTAATTGAAATCCAAGAGAATAGTAATTTGACTTATAGACTTTATGATTATGGAAGGAGAGATTCTTCCGGAAAAGAGAGGGAATTGCATATAGACAAGGCTTTGGATGTTATAAACACCAAAAAATTTGACAACTCAAAAATTAATTCTTCAGTTATACTACAGAAAGATTCATATGATTCAGTAAGACTTTTGGATGAAAATGAGTATTTTTATGCAATTGAAATTAACATGAAACAAACAATGAAAATTCATTGCAAGAATTCATTTATTTCCTTAACCTTAGTGGAGGGGGAAGGAGAATTTTCATCTGGCGAACGAATAAACAAAGGGAATACTTTTCTGCTATCTGCAGATACAGAGTATAGTATAATAAATACCGGTAATGAATTGAATTTTAAAGCGATAGCCGTTACTTTAGGAAAAAATATGGAGGAGAAAATCGATGTATTATTTGGGAATTGATGTCGGTGGTATGAGCATTAAGGGAGGATTAATCGACGAGAAAGGAAATATTCTTTTTAAGGAATCAGTCCCAACGAAACCCGAAAGAGATTACAAAGACATTATTGCGGACATGGCCACTCTTTGTGAAACACTTATAAAAAAAGAAAACCTTGATAAACAAGAAATCAAAGGCATAGGTGTAGGTATTCCCGGAACGATTGACGTTGAAAAAGGAGTAATAGTTTATGCCAATAATATTAACTTTAAGAAGGTCCCAATTGAAAAGGAATTATCAAAATATTTTAGTTGTCCAATCCACATAGGGAACGATGCGAATGTTGCTGCTTTTGGAGAGCTAAAATTTGGAACGGGAAAAGGGGTACGGGATTTAATCCTTATTACACTAGGGACAGGAATTGGCACTGGCATAATAGTTGATAATAAAATCATTCTTGGGAAAGGTGGGGCAGGCGGAGAGGGCGGCCATATAGGATTTATTTATAATGGAAGAAAGTGCAGTTGCGGGAAGAATGGTTGTTGGGAAGCTTATGCATCAGCATCGGCTCTTATAAAAATGACTGAGAAATCTATTTCCAAAAATCCGGAAGGATTATTGGCTGAACTTGCAAGACAGGAAGGAAAAGTATCTGGAAAGACGGCCTTCATTGCGGAAAAAAATGGTGATAAAGAAGCCAAAAGAATTGTTTCAAATTATATAAAATATGTTTCTGATGGAATCATTTCCTTGGTTAATATTTTTCGCCCTGACTTAGTTCTAATTGGCGGGGGTATTTCAAATGAAGGAGATGCCTTAATGAAAAGAATACAAAGAAGAGTTAATCGGTTTAGTTACGGAGGAAACATAAATCCCAAAATTACAGTTAAGAAAGCTTTACTTATGAATGATGCCGGGATTCTTGGGGCAGCGGCTCTTTGTCTTTGATATTTACGTGTAAATTATTTGATATTACTATTTTTTGTGCAAGTCTTTAACTTCATGATGGGGAAAAGAATATTTTCTTAGATTTGCGACGTGAGAGGAATTATGTTGAGTTTTGATGAAATATTGTATCTGGTTGAAAAACCTGCGAGATATATTGGAGGAGAATTTGGGCTTCCGGAAATGAAGGAAAAATATGAGATATCATCTTGCATAGTGTTTCCAGATATGTATGAAATAGGGATGAGTAATCTTGGAATCAAGATTTTATACAATATTATCAACTCAATTGAAGGTGTTGTTTGTGAAAGGTGTTTTGCTCCTTGGACAGATATGGGCATTCTATTGAAAGAAAACCTGATTCCTCTCATGTCTCTTGAATCTAAAAAACCCTTGAAAGATTTCGATTTTTTGGGCTTTAGTATACAATACGAACTACTTTTTTCGAACGTACTTTATATTTTGGACCTTGCTGGGATACCGTTTAAAAGCACAGAAAGAGACAGTAGTTTCCCTTTGCTTATTGCAGGAGGCCCATGCACCGCAAACCCAGAACCTTTTGCAGATTTTTTTGACGTTATTTGCATTGGTGAAGGGGAAGAAGTGATTGTAAAAGTAGCTGAAATATTAAAAAAGTTTAAAGGAAACAAAAATAGAATACTTGAGGAATGCGCCATTGTTGAGGGATTGTATGTTCCTTCCATACATTGCGAAGAGGGAAGAACTAACAAAAAATTAATACATAAGGCAGTAGTAAAAGATTTGAATTCGGCCATGTATCCTTCCAAGCCGATTGTCCCTAATATTCCGGTAGTTCATGACAGACCTGTAGCGGAATTATATCGGGGATGTTACTCTAACTGCAGGTTTTGCCAAGCCTCTTTTTTTTACAGACCGATACGTAAAAGAGATCCCGAAGTTCTTAAAAAAATAATTCTTGAAATGATAGATTATTCAGGTACGGAAGAAATCGGCATATCAAGTTTATCAACAGGAGACTATCCATGTTTAGGGTCTCTTTTTAGCATATTATTGCCAGAAGTCGAAAAAAGAAAGGTTAAACTTCAGCTCCCAAGTTTGAGACTGGATAGTTTTAGCCCGGAACTTATTAGAAATACCCGAAAAACTGGGAGTTTAACTTTTGCTCCAGAAGCGGGGACTCAAAGATTAAGAAATGTAATCAATAAGAATATTACAGACGAGGATATTGATAGAACTGCTAAAATAGCCTTTCAGTCGGGCTACAAAAGTGTAAAGCTTTATTTTATGCTGGGCCTCCCCTCTGAGACCGAAGATGATATATTAGGAATAGCTGAAATCGCTAAAAGAATTAAGCGAATTTACAAAGAGGTAACGAGTAAAAATGATGTAAACATAAACATATCTTCCTCTATTTTTGTTCCGAAACCTGTAACTCCTTTCCAGTGGGCAAGGCAGATTACTCAAAAAGAGATGATAGATAAACATTTTCTTTTGCGGAAGGAATTAAAAATGATAAAGGGAGTTAATTATAGCTGGAGCGATGAAAATGTTTCTTTGCTTGAAGGTGTTTTTGCTAGGGGGGACAAGAGACTATCTAAAGTAATAGAGGAAGCATATTTAATGGGTGCAAAATTTGATAGCTGGAATGAACACTTTAATTTTGATATATGGAAAGATGCTTTTTCAAAAAATAATATTGATTTTGAAGAATATACATCAGAAAAGGGACTGGATGATATATTACCTTGGAGTTTTATTGATTTTGGAGTAAGCGATGGTTATTTGAAAAAGGAATTTCAAAAATCGCTCGTCGGGGTAACCACTGAAGGATGCAGAAACGAATGCAAAGGTTGTGGCGCAAACAGGTTAGGAAACTGTGACACTTTAGGGGGATAAATATGATTACAGCCAAATTTTCAAAAATAGATTATTCACGATTTCTATCACATCTTGATTTGCAAACAATAATTAATAGAGCTATTAAGAGAGCGGGTTTTATCATTAATTACTCACAAGGGTTTAATCCTCACCCAATATTAAAAATGTCGCCCCCAATTCCATTGGGGATAAAATCATCCGCAGAATATTTTACGACAGATATTTTTGTCCAGGATAAGGGTATTTTTGAAGAAAAAATAAGAGATACTTTGCCAAAAGGCATAAAAATTATTAATACTTGGCAAACCGAGGATCAACCTAAAATAGCGGCTTTATCCTCGGCTATAGGATATTCTTTGAATAATTTAAATAGATCTATTATTAGAAATATATTGGATGAAGAGGAATCAATCATTTCCGCATTTAATCGTCCCCCTGAAGAGATAAAAATTATGGAAGATTCGGGGGAACGCTTGCTTATTATATTACCCTCAGGAAAGAATAACATTAGAATAGATACTTTTATCTCCGTTTTGAAGGAGAAATTTGAACTTTCTCTAAAACTAACTGACGTTGAAAAAACAATTTTGTTTTTATCTCATAGTAATGAGACAATAAATGCTGATAAATATCTAGATTTTTTAAGCGAGAAGTCTTTTTTTTAGCACAATAGGTTGCGAGTTGTTTTTTTGTTGCAATTATATAATGTAATATGATAATCTATACTAGCCGCACAAAAAAGGCTTTATTAAGGTGTCTTTACACCGCCTTAATGGCGAGTTCCTAGAGGGAGGTAGATAAGTATGTACGCGATAGTAGAAACAGGTGGGAAACAATATAAGGTTTCAACCGGTGACACATTGAAGGTTGAGCTTCTTTCCGTAAATCTTGGTGAGATTATCAAATTACCATTGTTATTGGTTAGTAACGAAGGCAAGATTATGACTGGCGATAGTCTTTCTGGAAAGTATGCAGAAGCTGAAGTTGTATTCCATGGCAAAGCGAGAAAGATTGACATTTTCACATATAAGGCAAAGAAAAATGTGCGTAGAAGAAAAGGTCATAGACAGCCTTATACAGAAATAAAAATCAATAATATTGTTCTTTAGATGATTTCTGTAAAGTTAAAAAAATCTCCTGATAACAAGTATATTGTAACAGTTCTTGGACATTCAGGATATGCAAAAGCTGGAAGAGATATAGTATGTGCGGCTGTCTCTGCGATTACTCAAGGAGCAGTTGTAGGATTAAGAAAAGTACTTAACGAAAGTGTTACGGTTAAAAGTTCTGAAGGATATTTATCATTTGAAGTAGAAGACAATGAAAGAACTAGAATAATTATTCTTACTATGTCAGAAGCTATAAAGGATCTTATTGAACAGTACCCCAAACACATAAAAATGGAGGAATAAGAAATGTTTATTAATATTCAACTTTTTGCGCACAAGAAAGGTGGCGGAAGTTCAAAAAATGGAAGAGATAGTAATGCGCAAAGACTGGGGACAAAAAGAGCTGATGGGCAGTTTGTTCCTGCTGGGTCAATATTGGTTAGGCAAAGAGGAACGAAAATCCATCCCGGGAATAATGTGGGAAGAGGAAAAGACGACACTTTGTTCGCACTTGTTACAGGCGTAGTAAGATTTGAGAGAACAGGAAAGACGAAAACTCAAGTAAGCGTTTATTCTGAAGCCGAAGCGTAACAAACAAGGAATCTCAGTTCTAATGAAATATAGCTTTATTAAAAATGGAATTGAGGTAAATGATAAAAGTGAATTCAACCCCAAGCACATTTTAGAGTGTGGACAAGTTTTTAGATACCAAAGTGAGAGATTGGGATACAAAATTTGGACAAAAAATTCAGTTTGTTACTTGATTTGCAAAAAAGGGCATGATATAATTAGCACAAACAACCGAGAGGAGTTTGTGCATTTTTTTGATTTGGATAGAAATTATTCTGAGATAAAGGAAAGACTATCCGAATATCCATTTATGCAAAATGCAATCGAACATGGTTACGGCATTAGAATTTTAAATCAGGATCCTTTCGAGATGGTTTTATCTTTCATCCTTTCTTCAAATAATAACATACCAAGAATTAAAGGAATTATTGAAAGATTGTGCGAGCGGAGTGGAGGAACGACCGATTGTGGGTTCCAATTTCCTTCCCCAGATCAATTGAAAAATAAAAGCATATCTTTTTTTCAGGATCTAGGTGCAGGATATAGAGCCAAATACTTATACAATACGGTAGATGCAATTAATAATGGCTTCTCTCTTGACATTCAAGGAATGACAACAATGGATGCGAGAAAGCATCTGATGAGACTGACTGGAGTGGGGAGAAAGGTAGCTGATTGTGTTCTATTGTTTGGATATCATAAAACCGATGTATTCCCGACTGACACTTGGATAGACAAGATATTTGTAGAGTTATTTGGCGAAAATAATTTTACTCGGGAACAAAAAGCAGATTACTTATCGGATTATTATGGTGAATTAAGTGGTTATGCCCAGCAATACCTTTTTTACAAGAGGAGAAGCGGGAATAAAATAAAAATAGATTGTATTTCGGAGGATTAAAATATGAACAAACCCAAAATGATTGTGCTTGCAGACATAGCAGCCTTGAAAGTATCGTGTGTTGGTTTTCAACAGATTATTAAGAACCTTGAAACCAAATTTGATGTTGTTTCTTGTAAGTTTTATGGATATGTTGCCAAACGTAATCGTGACTACAATGAATACATCGCCGCTAACGGTTTCGAAACATCTTTGCCGAGTGCAAGTAGACGTAGAAATAAGCTAGACAGTCGCCAGGTAATTGACAGCGCCGATGTTGCCGCAGTAGGTAAAATTGATGCTGTTGGATTAATCGTTGGCGAAGGAGACATTCTTCCAGTAGTAAATATGTTTAGTTCTAAAGGAATTGATACTTACGACATAAACATTAATGAAGGAAAGTATACATATGCTTATACAGGGTTTATTGCAGTACCTATTTCTGCCTTGAGAGAAGGTTATGCTGCTCCCCCGACAAGAAAATCTCAAACTTCAGTTGCTCCTAAAAAAGCGCCAAAGCCAGTTGTCCAACCAGTTAAGAAGCCAGAGAACCCATATGTTGCTGAAGCAAAGAAAATCCTTGACGCAAGCGATTTGATGAATAAATATCGTAGATAAGACTGAATAGTATAATTTATACAGACCTCGAAAGGGTCTGTATTTTTTTTGTATCCAAAGATACTTTAGTAGGAAAATTAAAGTGTCAGTTCTCAAAGTAAGTGCAACAGTAAATCGTGGATTTAGTTACTTAGGGTAAGTGCAACACAGAGAGATGA